>MWBQ01000077.1 GCA_002069605.1 Candidatus Atribacteria bacterium ADurb.Bin276 | reverse complement strand
GTCCTTTACCCCAAGCAAGGGGAAATATATTTGATCAAAATAAAGCGAACCTTTCGGTTGAGTAGCAATTCGAGTCCCATCATCGGAGCAGGCATACCAATCACCATTTTCCTTGATTAAATTGATATAAAACGGTATTTTACAGGGAGTTCCATCGGGGAGTTCCCACTCTTTCCAGTAATCTTTCTCCAGGCCAAAACCGCGGCCCAATTCAATGACATCTACCTGAAAACGATCTAATACTTCTGGTTCGATAATTGCCAACTGCTGAGGAATGTCGTAAACATAGATATCCCCGCTGGAAATTCCTAAATACTTTTTTAAACGGACATAGGCAATTGCCATAATACCACTGGATCGATGACCACCAAAATCAACTGCGACCCGATCTGGTTCTTTATGATTGATTGCAGCCAGCACTCTTTCTCGTGAGGTCAATCCTGTCACCTCCCAATTGTAGATAATTTTTTAATTTATTTCATTGTTATCAAATATCTTAACATTATTTTATATTTATTCCTGTCTTTCTCTTGAATGCTACAAGAAGCTTATAATGAGCCAGAGGTAATTATTCCTGAAAAATTGGGGATATACAATATTCTCTCCCCTTGGCGGGAGAGGGTAAACAAAACATTTCGATTTTTTATTCAATTTCATACACCATACTGGGGCAATTTTACCTATTTATAGGATAATTCTTCTCGAGCGATTTCAATCCATTGCTTGATCTGTTTCAAGTCGTTTTCAAGAGTGCTGACAATTTGAAAAGCGTCAGCACGAACAGTGTAATGAAGACCCTGACAGCAATCTTTTATCCTTCTCAGTTTCTCCTTCATCTCTTGAGAGGTTGCTTTTTCCACATCATCAACCGGATTGAGCACAATTTCCAAAATGATATCATGATTGGCAACTGACACAGCTTTTTCTATATCGGTCCAGGGGCTAATGTGAACCATCTTTAAGGAAGGGATCTCCATAATATCTTTTAAAACTGGATCAATCCGACCGCAGCTATGCCAATAATCAATCCCTCCATGAAATAGGCTTATTTCTTTTTCATAAGGGAGTATAAATTCGCGGTAAGCCTTGGGAGAGATAATTGGAACATTGACATCATCATTGGCAATATATAAGGGTTGAGGGGCAACTCCTAAAAATTTCGCTCTTTCTAATGACCAAGACTTCTTCACCCGAAGTAAAAATTTCATTAATTCATGCACAAAAACCGGATCATCAATAAAATCTATGGAAAGATTTTCCATACCTCTTAGGTGAGTGGCAATACCAAAAGGTCCAAAATCCCATTCGGGAAAAATAACCTTAAAATCCTCGCCTACCTGTTCCATTATACGGGCATAAAAAATATGGACTAGTTTTGCTGAGGCAAAATTATAAAAATCTGGAATGGGAATTTTATCGAGGTCAGCCTTTTCCTTGATAATAGAAATCTTCCCAACCCAAGGCTCATGTCCAGATTGAGCAGGTTCCTGTGGAATGCCAAGGAGGCTTTCGCAATATCCTACACCAAACCACATAGTTATGGCATCGGTTAAAGGATTATCATCAAAAAAATTTTGGTAGGCATAAACCTTTTTCCTCAATTCAAATTCTAGGTAAGCATCGGGATCAGTATAAACCTCGTTTAAGTCCATCTGGAAAATCGATGCCCACATTTCACGATCAAGATCAGCAATAAAAGGGACATTGTCCAAGTCTTTTTTGGGAAGGTGCCGAACAAATATCCCCGGTAAACCTGCAAAAGAGACCCAATTATTTTGACGAAGCTGATTATCTTTGCTCCCATATTGATTTTTAACATAATCCATTAGAAATTGAATATTTTTACTACGGGATTCGTTTCGATTTATCATGAAAATCTCCTTAACATTATTTAATAGCTCCTAATGTTAATCCACGAACCAAATACTTTTGTACGATCATCGCTAATACTAAAATCGGCAGTGATGCCATGACCGCTGCAGCTGACATATTTTCCCATTCAATTCCCATAAATCCAATATATCCAGATATGGCAACTGGCAGAGTTTGAGCAACCTTTCTGGTTAGAATAAGAGCAAAAAAGAACTCATTCCAGGAAAACAAAAAAGAAAGAATTGTTGAAGCTACAATCCCTGGAGCAGCCAAAGGGAAAGCAATGCGAACAAAAGCACCTAAATCGGTTGTCCCGTCTACCAAGGCTGCTTCCTCTAACTCTTGAGGAACTTCATTAAAAAATCCTCTCATCAACCAAATTACAAAAGAAAGATTAAAGGTGAGATAAACAATGATTAAAGTGATGTGGGAATCGAGCATTTTTAAATCACGGAAAAGGAGAAAAAAAGGAATAATAACTGCAATGGGAGGAGCAAACCGAGTGCTGAGAATCCAAAACATAAGGTCTCCCTTCCGTCGAAAATTATAGCGAGACAAGGCATAAGCGGCTGGGGTTCCTAATATTACCGATAAAAAAACTGTGACAATACTGATTATAAAACTATTAAAAAAGTTCCGAGGAAAGGCGCTCTCAAAAAGCACTTTCCCATAATTACTCAGCAGTGGTTTAAAAAACCAGACCGGCGGGATGCTGATGGCTTGAATTCGAGTTTTGAGAGACATGGTAATAATCCAATAAACTGGAAATAGAAAAAAGACCAGGAGTACCCCGATGAGGATATAAATTATCCACTTGTTTTTCTTCATTTTTATGCCATCTCCTTTTCGGGAATAATCTTGGTATAAATTAGGCAAAAAATATTGACTAAAATGATCATGATTATCGAAAAAGCCGATCCTTTCCCAATGTTAAAGAAATTAAACGAGATAAGGTATGAATAGATACTGGCGGTTTCAGTAGCAATCCCTGGACCTCCATTGGTCATAATGTATATCGTATCAAACCATTTAAAAGCATCAATGGTTCGAAGTAAAACTGCAACTAAAATAACCGGTTTTAAAAGTGGAAGAGTAATCCTGGTTAAAACTTGCCAAGTATTGGCTCCATCGATTTTTCCTGCTTCATACGGTTCGGTAGGAAGGGCTCTCATGCCCGAATAAAGAACCAGAAAAATAAGTGGAGTCCATTCCCAAACATCGGTTAAGATTATCGAGAATAATGCTAACCTTCCGGTTCCCAACCAGGCAAGTGGCGTCAATCCTAAGAATCGAACAATATAATTAATGATCCCTAAGGTGTGGTCATACATTAAACGCCAGGTTAATCCCACCACTACCGGAGTCATGACCATAGGAATCAGAAAAAATGGAACAATCCTACTTCCTTTCTCGGTTCCATTAATTAGAGAGGCCATAGTATACCCCAAAATCAATTGTAAAACTCCTCCAAAAATTACAAAATAGACGGTTATTTTTAATGAGTGCCAAAAGCGTACATCTTCAAAAAGGAGTTTGTAGTTGGTTGCTCCAATATAGGGAGTCCCCTTGGCTGGATTGGTTAAATCGTAAAACCGGGTACTATTATTGATACATACTGCAAAAGGAAAGATGGCGACCATTATTAAAACTGCTAATGCAGGAAGAAATAAGATATAAAAACTGGTTTTTTTCAATTTCATTATTGCTTCGCCCTTTCTGATTGCGGGTGGTTTAGTAAATAATTACCACCCGCAATATTAATGGCCTGCTAAGCTAAATATTATTGGTAATATCCAGCTTGCTCCAATACCTTGTACATATCATCGTAAGCAATTTTCATTGCATCTTCAACACTTGCTTCACCAGTTACTGATCTGGAAATCTGGGTTCCAATTGCTTCACAGAGTTCAGGGTATTCAGCAATATGTGGCATATAGTCAGGGTTAGCGAGCTTTAAAGCTTCAAGGATCACCGGTACACCTGGATAGGTCTTGGAAAATTCTTCACTTGCCATAGCTGAAACGCTAGTTATACCGGTATTTCCGCCTTCAATCATCGTTCTCATCTGGACGTCTTTACTGGTCATCCATTGCAAGAATAACCAAGCGGCTTCAATATTCTTTGAATCAGCATTGATTCCCATTCCAGCAGTGAATAAGTGAGATGCATAGCGCTCAGAAACCGGTCCAAATGGTCCTGCCGGCGCTAAAGCATAACCAATCTTTCCTACAATTTGAGAGAGATTTGGATCTTCAATACGGCCGATAAAGTCAGAAGCATCGAAGATGACACCGGTTGTTCCGGTTACAAATGCATTCTGTACTTCGAGCCAGCTATAACGAGAAACATCGGGTGGTCCATAGTTCTTCAGAATATCACTGAACCATTTTGCGCCTTGGATAAATTCTGGGCTGGTCACTCCCGGTTTCATATCTTCATCGAGCCATTCCCCGCCATGGACCCAGGTCCAGGAAGTAGATATGATTGGGTTATCTTCTCCTTTGATGGCTCTCATGGCAATACCGAATTTATTATTGGCTTTATCGGTGAATTTCTCTGCAGCGGCCATCAATTCATCGGTATTCACTGGAACTGTAATTCCTTTTTCCTCAAACCAGTCTTTGCGATACATCATGATTCCAACATGGCCATAATAGGGAAGACCCCACAGTTTCCCATCATAACGCAAGGCATCGAGGTAAATGGGTGCGAAATCTTCACAGTAATATTCCGACTTTTTATTGGCTAACAAATCATCCAGTTCGGCGACATATCCAGCTCGAGCATAACGAGCAGTTTGCCATCCATCGAGCAAGAAAATATCATAAGCACCAGTCTTTGCTGCCAAGTCAGCAATAACTTTCTCTCGAAGAACCGGCTCAGCAAATACGTTCCAATCAATTTTCATTCCAGTTGCTTTTTCAAACTCTGGAATCAATTTTTCAATAGCACGAGCAGTCGCCGTATCCCAAGTAATAATGGTAATAGTGGTTCCAGCATAGGGTTGATCCTGAGCGAGAACCATGCCTGACAAACCAATAATGGTGAGTATAGCCACTACGAACCAAACAATTCCTTTATAACCTTTTCCCATGGTATTACCTCCTTAATTCATTAACATAAAATCATTCACACCCTCATAATCACACAGGGTCCTAATGAATAACCCATCACCCCCTTTTATCCTGAGATAAACCCGGCTAAAAAACCTCCGAGTATTTTTTAAGATTTTGTATTTTGCTTTCCAATCATTGGTATAAAAATACCAGCAATTAAAAGCTTATAACTGACTTTCAACTAAATTTCTATTTTGATATTTTTCCATTCTAAATATTGGTCAAGTCCATAATGACCGAGTTCTAAACCAATCCCACTTTCTTTCCATCCCGGATAAGGTGCATACAAACTGTCCGGACTAATATTATTTATGGCCACATTTCCCCATTCCAGATTTTCTGCGACCCATCCAGCCTTCTTGATATCGCTGGTATATACATAGGCAACTAAACCATACCGAGTGTTATTAGCTTTAATAACCGCTTCCTCAACACTGGAAAAAGAATCGATAGCAACGATCGGTCCAAAGGGTTCATCCATCATGATTTTCATTGACGGTGTAACATTAGTAATAACTGTTGGCTCAAAGTAACACCCTTTGCTGAATTTTGGATCCTCTGGTCTCTTTCCACCACATTCAATTCGACCGCCATGAGTTTTCGCATCTTGAATGAATTCTTCCATCCTTTTCACACCGGATTGATTGACCATTGGTCCACAGTCAGGAACTGGATCCTCAAAGGGATCACCGATACGTATTTTTTTGGTCCCTTCAACAAAATTCTTCACAAACTGGTCATATACACTTTTTTCAACAAAAATTCGATTGACTGAATTACAGATTTGACCAGTATTTCGGAAGGCTCTTTTAACACCATCTTTAACGGCTCGGTTCAAATCAGCATCAGCAAAAACGATAAAGGGAGAATGCCCACCCAATTCCAACATCAGTCTTTTAACGGTATGAGCAGAAGCTTTGATAAATTCTTTTCCGGTCTTGGTTGAACCAGTGAGGGCTACTAATTTCACTAATGGATTAGAAAATATTTCATTACTAATCAGGGCATTTTCACCGTTTACTACGTTTAAAACTCCGGCTGGTAATCCTGCTTCATTACAAACTCGCACAAACTCAATGGTGGAAAGTGGTGTTTCTCGAGATGGTTTGATGATGACTGTACAACCAGCAGCTAAAGCTGGAGCAACTTTCCAAGAAATAAGACTAACCGGATAATTCCAAGCAGCAACCGCAAACACAACTCCTATTGGTTGCCGAAGGGCAATACTTCGCAAACTCAAAGCATTTGGGGGTGGAACCTCGCCTAAAATGTTTACTCCTAAACAAGCATAATATTCTAAACAATCAGCTGCTCCGATAATCTCTTTCTCGGCATCCTTGATAGCCTTTCCCTGTTCTTTGGCTAAGATCGTACCGATCTCGGCAGCTTTTTCCCTCGTTTTTTCCGCTGCTTTAAAAAGCAACCGACTTCTTTCAACGGCGAGCTTTTTTGACCAAATTTTAAAAGCAACATGAGCACCATCAATGGTATTTTTCATCTGATTGAGCGTCACTTTAGAAACAGCTGCAATAACTTCACCATTGGACGGATTGGTAACCTCAAAAGAACCTTCTCCTTCTTCCCATTTTCCATTTATAAAAGAATGATAATATTGCACTTTTAGTTCTCCTTTCCAAAATGAAGATAAGCCTGTTGGAAAATATCGTGGAACAACCGAAAATTTTTATACTGCTTTTGATATTCATCAAACCGCGATTCATCGGGAACGTAAACCTGTTTTACTTTTAACCACTTTTCAGCTATCTCATCGACCGGCTCTCCATTTAGGGCAGAAAAAGCCAACAAAGCCGCTCCGATGATTCCACCTTCGGATTCAGCCAGAGTAAATACTTTTTTTTGATAGATATTGGCTTTGAGCTGACACCATAAAGAACTCCGGGCGCCCCCTCCTATCACTGACATTTCTTCAATAGTTCCTGAATACCGCTCTTCGATCTCATCCAAGCTCATTTTTAAATCAAAACAAACCCCTTCCATGACTGCTCGAGCAAAATGCTTTCGCTGATGATGAGGGCGCAAACCAAAAAAACTACCCCGTGCCGAGGGAGAACCTAATAGTCTCTCCCCCATTAAATAAGGAAAAAATAATAAGCCATCAGCACCAGCTGGAACATCACTGGCTTCATCATCAATCTGAGCATAGGACATTTTTCTACCATCTTCCTGATGATAAAAAGCCTCTCGAAACCACTTTAAGCTACCACCACCGCTATCCAAAATTCCAAAACTAATCCAACCATCAATAGCGTGGTGGAGATTCATCAAATGTTCGGTCAAAAGTGGTTTTGGACTCAACACCGAAACATCAGCAGCAGTTCCGGTTACATCACAGGAACGCCCTTCTCGAACCATTCCCCCTCCTAAAAGGAGACACAACATATCACCAGCTCCACAAATCACCGGGATAGCAGGTTGGCAGCCAATTTGAGCAGCGATGTCTGGAAGTAATTTACCAATTATCGCATTTGAAGGTAAAATTTCGGGAAGTTTCAATTTATCAATCCCAAACATCTTAATCAGTTCATTATCCCATTGTTTCGTTTTCCAGGAAAAAAGAAAACTACCTGATGCTTCCGAAAAATCAGTATATTTTTCACCAGTAAAACGGAAGTTTAGGTAATCTTTCGCCGTTAGGAAAATTTCAGTTTGTTGATAGACCTGAGGAAGATTATCTTTAATCCATTTCATTTTGGGGCCAGTCCAACTCGGTATGATGAGATTGGCAGTTAACTGAATCTGTTCTTTGGGTAATAACTCTTTTTGGTATTGTTGGCATATATCGGTTGAACGTTTATCACACCAGATTGGGACCTTATCCATCAACAAAGTCCCACGAGAATCAATTGGAACCACTGCATGCATTTGGGCACTGACCCCGATCGCTACAACTTCAATGCCGGGATGCTCAACCATGAGTTGTTTGAGGCATTCTATGGTTAATTCCCACCACTCATCAGGTCTTTGTTCAGCCCAGCCAGGATGAGGTGAAAAAAAATCTGTAGACCGGGATTGAATACCAACAATAGCACCCAAACTATCAATCAGAGCGGCTCTCACGCTCTCGGTACCGATATCTACAACCAGGAAAAAACATTCTGGCATGATGATATCAACCTTCCTTATTGATGGTTATCCATACGTAAGAAAGGGGAAGATGATAAGGATTCTCAGTTCGATGAAATTTAGCAAAAGGGATATATACCACGTCACCGGCTTCTGCTTCAAATTTTTCTCCGTCTATCTCCATTATTCCTTTTCCGGAGGTAATGAAATAAACCTCTTCTAACGGAGCATGTATATGACCACGAGTAAAGCATTG
>MWBQ01000076.1 GCA_002069605.1 Candidatus Atribacteria bacterium ADurb.Bin276 | reverse complement strand
CACTTTCCTTATGCTGAAATACTGAAAAGAAAAGCTCGTTGGGAACAAGCTTGGAATTTCCAGCAGCCTGACCGAGTCCCGGTTTTGCATTATATTGGTTCGAGATATTGGTTGCCTTTAGTTGGGTATGAAAACCGATTCCATGATTATCTCAATGACCCAGGAGTGATGTTGGAAGCTCAGCTTTTAGGAGCCAAATGGATTTTAGAGAATATCAAGTCTGATTATCACCAAATCGTATTTTATCCAGATTTTATGTGGGTGGAGGATGTTGAACCTTTTGGTGCAGAAATTGTTTATCCAGAAGATGATTCTCCCTGGGTGGCCCGTCCTCATTTTTTGCAAAAAAACGACAATTTGGATCAGCTTCGTTCGGTTGATTATATAAATAACGGACTTCATGGAAAGATGATTTCTTATTACCAGGAAATGAAAAAGCAAGCCCAGGATTATGAAATTCATTTTTCCGACGGAAAAATTATACCCGCTGTTGATTGTGTGATGATGGGTGGTGGAGGAATTATTGGTCCAACGGTTATAGCCGGAGATCTAAGAAGTGCTGATAATTTTGCTATGGATTTATACGATCGGCCCGATTGGGTGAAGGATTTATTGTCGATTATTTCAGAGAAAGCAATCGATTGGCTCAATGCTGCCAGAGAAATTGGTGGAGGAAAGGTGGCTTTTTGTAGTTCTTATTTGGAAGGAGCTACCTTCATAGGAGACGATGGTACTGCTCAATTATCACCAAAACAATATAAAGAATTTGCTCTTCCTGCTTTAAAAAAATTGGCAGAAAGTATTCATAATCAGGGTTTGAAAGTAATAGCTCATAATTGTGGACAAGCTGATCACCTTATTGATTTGTGGACCAATGAGGTGGGAATCGATATCTATTATGGATTTAGCTATCTTACCAATAAGAACCTTATCAAGGAAATAATGGGTGGGAAAGTTATCCTTATTGGTGGAATAGATACGGTAAAACTCCATGGCGGAAAACCAGCTGATGTTCGAGAAGACGTCCGGCAAAGCCTTGAGGTTCTTAAGTATTGTCCAGGATATATAATTATGGACGGACATAATGTTGCCCCCGGAACTCCGGTTGAGAATTTAAATGCCATGACTGATGCAGCCGAAGAATTTGGAAGTTTTTGACGGTTTGACCAAGAAAAGGATTTAAAATGTGTGCTATTTTTACCTCGCTCTCTTTCACCCCAGTCGCTCAGGAGAGCGAGTTTTTATTTATATCTTAAGGAAAATCTGAGATTCACTTTTTGCATAAATTACTAATATTTTTCCGATAATGCGCTCTCATCTTGAAGCATATAAGCCCTTCGCCACAGAAGAGGGCTTAAGCCAATGGTTTTTCGAAAAGCCTTAGAAAATTGCTGAGGCGAGCTAAATCCTAAGTGGTATGCCACATCGGTAACGGAGTATTCTTTATGAAGGAGAAGACATTTACTTCTTTGTATCTTCAAGGTAGTGAGGTATTTCTTTGGGCTGACGCCTACATATCGTTTAAAAAGTTCACGAAAGTGCTGAGAGGAAAAACCCACTTCGGTAGCAATTTCTCCGATCCGTAAATTATCCTGGTTGCGAAGGTGAATGATTTGCAAAGCTTTTTCAATAGCATGTTGTTGCTGTGGAATCAAATAAGGAAGATCACCACGAGATGAAGTTCTTAAAAGAAGGACGATAATTTGCTCCAATAAAGCTCGGCATTGCATTTCAGCAAAGGGAAGAGAACCTACGATTTCTCTCTGCAGACGGTAACAGAGATCGAGAAAAACGCTTATCTCAAGATCGGTAAGCTTAAAAAAACCAATTGGTGGTAAATTCATCAATTGTTTTGTTAAGGATTCTTCCAATTCAGTGAATTGCACGACGACTATCTCAACTCCTTGTGAGGAGCCGGTTGCAAAACCATGAGCTAATCTGGCTGGAAAGAAAAAAACATCGCCCCTTTCGAAGTAGCGCCTTTCAGAACCAACTTGGATTGTGCAACTTTCCGATTTCACCAAACCAATTTCCATTTGAGAGTGACGATGAGGTGAAACCTGCCAATTAGCAGGGAAGGGAGGATCGTTAATAATAGCATAATCTTGTACCCCCCGACCTTTTAGAACATCAATTTTCTTCAATTCAATAGCTATTTGAACCACCCCATATCATATCTTCATAACTATCTATTCATTGTATCGGCCATCTTCCTTTTTGACAAGAAATTCAGCGAAAAATGGTTGTAAAAAAAATGGGAATGATTAAAAATAGATAAGGAAAAGATGGTAGTTGAACGGAGGTTTTGTCTTAGGTATCAGTTGTGAAAAGTAACCAATAGACAGCTGAAAAAATTTATATTCCAAAGTTAAGGAGAGGGCAATGAAAATTGGGATCGATAGTTATTGTTATCATCGGTATTTTGGAGAAATCTATGATTTTCAGCAGGATCCTGGTAAAAGAATAACCTTTGACCACTTTTTAAAGCGATCGAATGAGCTTGGAGTAGATGTCGTTTCCCTTGAAACTTGTTTTTTCCCAGAAAATGACCAAGATTTTTTGAAAAAATTGAAAGATCAAATAATTGAGTTTGGTTTGGACCCAGTAGTAGCTTGGGGTCATCCTGATGGTTTTGAAGGTGGGAAAAAACCTGAAGCAGCGAAAGACTTAAAAAAGCACTTAAGAACATGTCAGGAATTAAACGCTCAAGTGATGAGAATCGTCGTTTCCAGTTTAGCTTTCCGTCATGAACCTCATGGTCCTCAAATCGAAAAAGTATCCAAAATTCTTCGTGATGTCATGCCTAGGTTTGAAGATAATGGTGTAAAAATAGGCATAGAAAACCACTTTGATTTTACTTCGGATGAATTACTTGAGATCATAGAGAGAGTTGGTTCCTCTAACCTTGGGGTAACTTTCGATTCTGGAAACGCCCTTCGCATAGGAGAAAATCCAATTGAAGCTGCCCGCAAATTGATCGATAAGATATTTGCTACCCACATTAAAGATGTCGCTCCATTATATGGTGGAAATCCAGCCGACTGGTATTTTTTTGCCAGCGTGCCGGCAGGAAGAGGCATTATCGACTTTCCTGCGTTGGTTCAGGTTTTTAAGGAGAATCATTATCAAGGAAGTTTGACCTTGGAAATTGACTATTTAGATCCAAATTATGGTAATGAAGATCAAGCTGTTGCTGAGAGCATCAGGTATTTACAAAAAATAACAGCATGATGGGTGAATGCTATGAATCAAAATGGATTTTATCAGGTTGATTACTCAAAACTGGAAATTCCGGAAGTGAAAATTGGCATGTTGGGATATGGTTTTATGGGGCAAGTTCATTCTAATGCATATATAAAAATTCCTTACAGTTTTTCCAATCCAGTTTCCCGTCCAGTCCTATTGGCAATCTGTGGTCGTAACCAAAAAAAAGTTGAAACAACAGCACGCCGGTTTGGTTACAAGGAGTATTGTCTTGATTGGCAACTACTGGCTAAAGATCCCCAGATTGACATTTTTGATAACTGTACCCCAGACGACTGTCATTATCTTCCTTCCATAGTAGCTATGGAGAACGGAAAACATGTTATATGTGAAAAGCCCTTAGCTTTAAAGCTTGAAGAGGCTTTCCAAATGGCTCAGAAAGCTCGGGAAACTGGAGTCAAGACGATGTGCTGCTATAATTATCGTTTTCTCCCCGCGGTTCAATTCGCTCGCCAACTGATTGAACAGGGAATCCTGGGGAAAATATACCAATTCCGAGCCAAATACTTACAACAACAAGGA
>MWBQ01000075.1 GCA_002069605.1 Candidatus Atribacteria bacterium ADurb.Bin276 | reverse complement strand
AGTTTTTGGTTATCTATTCCCAATATTACTGTAAAATATTAACATAAGTGGGGGTAAATAATTTACAGAATAATTGTGACACAACCTGATTGCGAGGAGGCTAACCGGTTTAGGTTGGATGACGTGGCAATCTCAACCTTCTGCTCCGTCATTGCGAGGAGCGTTTTGTGCGACGTGGCAATCTCATCTTTTTAAGTTTTTATGAAGAAGAAAATATAAAAGGATGAGATCCTCACGGCTTCTGAATACGAAGCCTCAGGATGACACTTGTGACGTCTGATGAGATCCTCACGGCTTCTGAATGCGAAGCCTCAGGATGACGAATAAAAAACATTCTCCCCGCCGCGAAAGCGGTACCCCTCCAAGGAGGGGAATTGTTAAATTTATTCCCCCATTGAGGGGGGATTCAGGGGGGTGTACCTAACTTTTTTGATCATTTTTCATTCATTCTGGTATTTTCAGGATAAATTAGAAAAACTAAGGAGAATGAGGAGGTGAAAATTCCTGTTTAAAAAGCAAATTTCATATTTATTAAAAACTTTTATGACCTTTAAGACCATTCTTTTCAAGCCTGGGAAGTTGTAGTTGATTAAGGTAAGACGACATTAAGGAAAAAAGATTTTAAAAAATGGAGGGAATAAACCGTGAAAAAAGGTATATTTTTAGTAATGATGGTGATTTTTCTGCTTTCTATGACCATGATAGCCAGCGCTCAAGAGCTTACTATTGCTGTTATCCCGTTATCTCTCGGTCATCCCTGGTGGGTACGTTGTGGAGAAGGTGCCATGAAAGCCGGAGAAGAACTTGGTATTAATATTATTTATACTGCACCAGAAAAAGAAGATGCCGCCAAACAACTGGATTATTTTAACGACCAAGTTAATAAAGGCGTTGATGCCATTCTTTTGGCAGCAGTTGATGCCGAAACCATGAAAAAGCCGATTGCCGATGCGATAGCCAAGGGAATACCGGTATTTGGTTTTGATATTGGTGCACCGGGAACCGACATTATTTGGACCGCTTCGGGATGGGAGCCAGTTCAGAGTGGTACCAACATTGGTGAAGGTTTAGCAAAAGAAATTGGTGGCAAAGGGAAAGTTGCTTTAATCACTGCTGGCCTTGGGCAGCCCTATCTTGAAATGAGACAAAAAGCCATAGAAGCGGTATTGGCTCAACATCCGGATATTACCATCGTGGGCTTGTATGCCAATGATAATGACTATGAAAAAGCCTTGAGTCAGTGCGAATCAGTATTACTCGCTCATCCTGATTTAGCTGGTTTTGCCAGTACCACCACCACTGGAATCCCAGCAGCGGCTCAAGCAATTATTAATGCTGGCTTGGAAGGAAAAGTAGCGGTTTGGGGAGTTTCAATGCCGAAACAAAACGCTGATTATGTCAAAAATGGAATTGTAAAGGGTGGATTGGCATTAGATTCAGCTCAGATGACTTATTTAGGAGTGCGAATTGCTTACGATTATCTAACCAAAGATAAAGTTCTACCTGTTCCAGGAAACGAATATGGCTGGGCAGAGGTACCAGTTACTGATGTTGAAGAAAAGTTCTCCTATGTTCCTGACACGCTATTAACTCCAGAAAACGTAGATACTTTTGGATTCTAAGAATCAGCTGTTCACTCCGGAAGGCTATAAAAGTTTGTTTATTTATGGCCTTCCGTTTCTGTTTTTTGCTGCAAGAAAAAAGATAAATCCAAAATGATGTAGCAATAAGGAACGAAGGTGGAATCCAATGATTCGCATTGATCATGTTTCCAAGTCATTTCCAGGAGTCATTGCACTCGAAAATATTTCCTTCCAGATTAATTCTGGTACTGTACATGGTTTAGTTGGAGAAAATGGCGCTGGAAAGAGTACCTTGATTAAAATAATTTCTGGAATTTACTCCGACTATGAAGGAGATATATTTATTGATGATCTGCGGCTCCAGATAACTTCAGTTCATGAAGCACAAAAAAAAGGTATTGCCACAATTTTTCAAGAATTGACTGTTGTTCGGGAACTCACTGTGGCAGAGAATATATTTTTAGGAAGAGAACCAGTCGGTTTTGCCGGAGCTTTAGATCGAGCTGAAATGGAAAGGAAAAGCCAACAAGTTTTAAATGAACTAAATGTTTCTTTTTCCCCCCGTGATAGGGTAGGAGACCTCTCAGTCGCCAACCAGCAAATTGTTGAGATTAGCAAAGCCTTGGTTTTAAATACCCAGATTTTAATTATGGATGAGCCTACTTCATCTTTAACCGAAAAAGAAGTCCAAAACCTATTTTCGGTCATCAATACCCTGAAAAGTAAAGGTATTACTATTCTTTATGTTTCTCATAAATTAGAAGAAATCTTCAAAATATGCGATGCCATTACTGTCCTGCGAGATGGAAAACACATTCAGACCAGTCTCAAATCTGCTACAACTTCACCTGAGGTTATTCGAATGATGGTTGGTCGGTCACTGAACATGTTGTTCCCACCCCGGACGGCTCAAAAAGGTGATTTGCTTCTGTCGGTAAAGGATCTGAATCGAGCTGGTGAATTCAAGGATATCAGCTTTGAAGTCCATGCCGGAGAAATAGTTGGTTTTGCAGGTTTAATTGGTTCGGGAAGGACTGAACTAGCCAAAGCATTATTTGGAGCAACTTGTCCCAACAAAGGGGAAATAAAAATTAGTAATCAAAAAATGAAACTGTTTTGTCATCCTCGTGAAGCGATTTCTCACGGTCTGGTCTATCTTTCCGAAGACCGGAAGCAGGAAGGCCTCATTTTACTTTTATCAGTAAGAGAAAATATCTCACTTCCAATTGTTAAAAAAATATCTCAAAATCTTTTTGTCAAGAGAAAAGAAGAGCAAAATATTGTTGATTCATTGATCGAAAAGCTAAAAATTAAAGTATTTAGCCGAGATCAAGTGGTTGAAACCCTATCGGGAGGCAATCAACAAAAAGTGGTTATTTCAAAATTGCTTCTCACCAACGCCCAGGTATTCATTTTTGATGAACCTACCCGTGGCATTGATGTCGGAGCCAAATACGAGATCTACAAAATTATGAACGATTTGACTGCTGATGGGAAGGGAATTGTCTTTATCTCCTCAGAGCTTCCAGAAATTTTAGGCATTTCCGACCGAATTTATTGTATGCGGGAAGGGTCAATCGTCAAGGAATATACTCGGGAAGAAGCGAATCCTGAAAACGTGATGTCAGTTCTTACGGGGGGTTCATCGATATGAATATGCCGCTTGAGCAGAAAATACAGGAAAAACGGAGACCGCTTCGTAATTTTCGTGAGCTACCCATTTTCCTTTATATATTAGGCATGTTAATTGTATTTTCTTTTGTTATTCCAGGATTTTTCTCGGCAAGGAATTTCATCAATATTTCACGTCAGATAGCGGTTGTAGGAATCTTATCCATGGGAATGACTCTAGCTATTCTAACTGCAGGCATTGATCTTTCGGTTGGTTCAATCTTATCTTTTGCCATTAGTATTGGAGGAATGGGAATTCCCGATGGGAGAACGATTTGGGTGGTTTATCCTCTGGTTCTCGTATTAGGATTAATTCTGGGATTGGTAAACGGGTTATTGGTTACCCGAATTGCCGTACCGGCAATGATTATCACCTTGGGGACGATGAACATCTACCGGGGAATTACTATGATCATTACTCAAGGAAAATATATTACACCCATACCTTCCCAATTTTTGTATATTGGCCGGGGTTTAACTCCATTTTTATTTTTGCTGGGAACAGTAATTCTTTTTATTTATATTACCCTTTTTACTCGTTTTGGTCGGAATATTTATGCCATTGGTGGCAGTGAACAGTCGGCGATCTATTCAGGAGTTCCGGTTCAAAAATATAAGATAGCCGTTTATGCGATTAGCGGTATTCTTTCAGCTTTTGCTGGTTTAATTTTTGTTGGGAGAAGTGGTTTCATCCAACCTCAAGCCGGTATTGGCTATGAGATGAATGCCATTGCTGCGGTAGTTATCGGTGGCACCAGCATTACCGGTGGAGCGGGGAGTATTTTAGGATCTTTCCTCGGATCGGTTTTAATGGGTTTAATTTTGGCTGGTTTGACTATGCTATCTGTCGATCCTTATTGGCAGGGTTTAGTTACCGGCATTCTCATTATATTGGCTATTTCTATGGATTCTTTCCAACATCTCCGCAGTGAGAGGAGGACTCTATGAAACCGGGAAGTGAACAATTTCGATCGATCCTCATTCTTACTCTGATTAATGTTGGAATTATTGTTATTCTCTCTTTTTTGTCACCCACTTTTTTAACCTATGAAAACTTGCTTTCGGTTCTTAAACGTATGAGCGAGTTGGGAATGTTAGCCATTGCTGAAACCATTGTTTTTATAAGCGGTGGTTTTGATTTATCTATTGGTACTATAATGGCTATATCAGGTTTAATCGCTGGACAGATGTATATTTTTGGACTCCCTTTCTTTTTATGTGTCTTGCTTGCTTTATTAGGAGGCATGGCTGCTGGACTGATGAATGCTCTTTTTATCGTCAAATTACGATTACAGCCTTTTATCGTGACTCTGGCTACCATGTCCATCCTTAGAAGTATTGTTTACGGTGTGCTTCGAGGGAAAACCCTCAGCCATTTTCCTGAATCCTACTTAGCCTATGGTGATTTAACCATACTTGGTTTTCCCTTCTTGTTTCTGGTACTGATTGTTTTTGCTGTTTTATCTTCATTACTTTTACAACGAACTTATATAGGAAGGCAAATCTATGCTGTTGGCGGAAACGAACGCTCAGCCTATCTGTCTGGGATATCGGTAAACCGAATAAAATATACCGTTTATATTTTAAGTGGTTTTATTTGTGCTTGTGCTGGTCTCCTCTTTTCGATTCGAATTCGAGCGATTATCCCCGATGCCGGATTAAATTCACCTCTCGAAGTGGTGACTGCTGTAGTCATCGGTGGGACAGCTATTACCGGCGGTAAGGGTACAATTGCCGGTTCTCTTCTGGGTGTTTTGGCACTTTTCCTCTTAACCAACGGATTTAGTTTATTAAATTTAAATCCCTTTTGGCAGTTGGTCGTTTTAGGTCTGCTGCTCATCTATGTGGTTGGCAGAGAGGGAATATCAAAGGCGTTGATTGGCAAGAGATTGAAAAAGAAATCTCATCAAGCTGCTGGTATTAAATAGACCCTCATGCCACGTTGGTGGCATCAAATGAGGATGGAAATTACACATTCATAAATGAATTTCCCCCTTTAGCAAAGGGGGTTAGGGGGATTTGAATTTGTCCTGATTCGTCATTGCAAGGAACGAAGTGACGTGGCAATCTCAACCTTCTGCTCCGTCATTGCGAGGAGCGTTTTGTGCGACGTGGCAATCTCATTTAGTCAATTTTTTTAAAATAATGAAAAGATGAGATCCTCACGCCCTTAAAAGGCAAGGGCTCAGGATGACCGATTAAAGAATTCATTTGATAGTATTTTCAGGATAGAATTCATGAGAAAGGCAAAGGATAGAATGACGAATATCGAAGGTCAGTTAGTTGGGAAAAAAGCACTAATTACTGGTGCTGGGGTTGGTATCGGGAAAGCCATTGCCTTACGTTTTGCTCAAGAGGGTGCGGGAGTTGCCGTCCATGTTAACCGGAGCTTGGAAAATGGCTTACAAGTCGTTCAGGAAATCACACATAATAAGGGAAAAGCAATATTAGTCCAAGGAGATCTAACTAAGAAACAGGAAATTGAAGCCATTGTTAGAAAAGCTACCTCAGAACTGGGGAATATCGATATCTTAGTTTATAACAGTGGGGTTGGAACCCAGCACTCACCCGACATGGTTCATACCATTACCGAAGAAGATTGGGACACCGTACTTTCGGTTAACCTCAAAGCTTTTGTTTTTCTCTCCCAGATGCTTCTTCCTGCCATGATGCAGGCTGGTAAGGGTTCAATTATTACTATATCTTCTATCCGTGGTTTATTAGGTAACCCGGTACTAGCTTCTTACTGTGCTTCAAAAGGCGGAATGGTACTTTTGACCAAACAAATGGCGCTTGATTATGCAAAGTACAACATCCGGGTAAATTGTATTTGCCCCGGATTTATCGATACTGAAATGTTCCGATTTTACCTTGGAAAGCAATCAGATCCAGAAGCTTCTCGGAGAGTTTTTGCTGGTATGGCAGCAATGAACCGGATTGGACGTCCAGAAGAGATAGCAGCTTCAGCAGTCTTTTTTGCTTCCGATGTATCTTCTTTTGTAACCGGCGTCGCTCTCCCTGTCGATGGAGGATATACAGCTAATGGAGTGAGGGAAATACAATGAAGAGATTTGCCAATAAAAAAGTTTTCATTTCAGGAGGGGCAACCGGTATTGGGGAAGCGGCTGCATTGTTGTTTGCTCAACAGGGAGCTATCGTAACCATTTTCGACCGAGATATCGAAAATGGCGAAAAATGCCTTCAGAAAATCTTGGATGGTGGAGGAAGAGGAATTTTTATTTCCGGAAACCTGATTTATCCAGAAGAGATTGAAAAGGCTATCGATCAATCTTTAAAAACTTACGGAGGCATTGATATTTTAATCAATAATGCCGGAGTGGAGTCGCCTTATTCGGTTCATGAAATGCCTATAGAAGAATGGGACCGGGTGATGGCAGTTAATCTGCGAGGTATGTATCTAATGGCCAAAGCCGTTATTCCTATTATGAAAAAATCCGGTGGCGGAGCTATTGTCAATACTGCTTCTATCTCTGGCTTATTAGGCTGGCCAATCTCAGCTGCTTATTGTGCCTCCAAAGGAGGAGTTATTCAGCTCACCAAACAGATGGCGGTTGATTATGCTCAGGATAACATTCGGGTAAATTGCATCGCTCCTGGGACAACGCTAACTCCTTTAATCGAGCGGATTTTCCAACAAGAATCCGAACCGGAGAAGGCGAAACAACAAATTTCCCAAATGCACCCTTTGGGGAGATTTGCTCAACCAGAAGAAATCGCCCAGGCAATTCTTTTCTTGGCATCGGAGGATGCTTCGTTTATAACCGGAGCAGTGCTGCCAGTTGATGGTGGGTATACAGCAAAATAATTTTTAAAGATAAAAGTAACAACCATTGCATTCTTCCTCACCTTAATTTTTTGCACCTTCTCCCTTGATGGGAGAAGGTTGGGATGAGGGTGAGAACCAAGATTCGACCTGCCATGGCAGGTCGCTACATTAATCAGGCGCAATAAATTGCGCCACTCCATTTTATATTCTCTTGTAGGGGCTTGATTCATCATGCCCGTGGTTTTCAGGATAGACTTTCATGCTACTTAGCAGTACCAGATGAGGATGAAAATACCTATCTAAATCCGTCATTGCGAACACTATGACTTTGTCAAGTACCTTTTACATACATAGGATGAAAAGAATGATATTCTTTGATATACCGAGAGTTATCCCGGATGAGAGCACAGGCTAATTTTAAGAGTTTATTGGCAATATTATTCAATACCAATGCTTTGGCCTTACCTTCTGCCAGCTTACGCAAGTAATATTTTCTAAAGGTCATATTATGGGTTGCTACCGACTGGGCAGCAAGACGTAAGAGCTTTCGGCAAGCACGAGGTCCATAGTGGCGAATTCTTGCCTTCTTTAGGATGGAAGTCCCACTTTGGTGTTGATATGGTACAATGCCAACAAAAGCAGCCAGTCGTTGGTAATCATTGATGCTGGTAAAGTTTTCAGTCATGACCAGAAGATGGGCAGAAAGTAAGAGACCAAATCCGGGAATGCTCTTGAGATGGTGAAACTTTTGGGAGAGATCGGGATTTTCTTTCATCAGCCTATCCAGTTCCTGATCGATCCGAGTGATCTGTTTTTCCAGCTGTGCCAAGGTTTCCTGGTGGGCTTTCTGGATGAGCTCGACTTGCACCTTCTGTCTCTGATAGGCATCTCGGGCATTTTTAAGGGCTACCTTCTGTTTGGTGAACTGTTCTCTGACACTAAGTAATTGGCGGATCTTCTCGAGGAGCTCTTCTTTGGGATGCCAGGGGATAAGCCGATCAGAGAAGCGGTAGGCGTATTCGGCAATCTGACGGGAATCGACCGGATCGGTCTTATGTCCGGCTGGATGGAAGGCCCGTTTGACCCGTAAGGGTGGTTCTACTGTGACCCGATACCCCTGGGCCGAAAGATAATAGGCTACACCATCTGAATAGACACCAGTCGCCTCGAGGCAGATATGGCAGTTCGTTGTATTGATCTGGTTATCCTGGAGCCACACGATGAGCTCTTTGTACCCTTGAGGATTGTTGCTGAAGTTCTCTTTGGTCAGGACCGGTCTATCCGGTGTATGATAGATACTTGCCACAAAGGTCTCTTTGGCTATATCAAGGCCAATAAAATAGAAGTGCTTTTCCATAATAGGTCCTTTCCCGGTGCCGGATGGAGATGATATGAGCTTGCTCCATTACTAATCGCTCCATACGCGATGAAAACACTATTTAGCTTTAATCATCGGGAAGGCTGGGTCTGGTTCGCAATGTAGGTTATCCCTTTGAGGAAACATAGACTTATTCAGCCTTCCTATCCGGTACCTGGTTTATTTGATTCTTATTCTAAGAAATTCATAGGTATAAGTCTAATGGAGGAACGTAGTGACGTGGCAATCTCATCTTTTATTCATATTCCTTTCTCCTATTCTCAGGATAACCATACAAAAAATATAGACATCCTCACAGTAGCGAAGCGCCACCTCTACTAGGAGAGGAATTACCTGGTGTTCTCTCATAATAATGAAAGCAGATACCCAGGTCTGCCCCTATGAATATAAATAATATTGGAACATTAGGAGACAGTAAAAATTGATATATAGAAACCGTGGGGGCGAACCTAGATGTTCGCCCATGGCTTTTTAAAATTCGAGAATCAAGACCTGGCCCCAAGATTTTCCTTAATTCGGGTTTCTGCTATAATTTGAATCATCAGACACCTCTCTTTTTTGGTTTTGTCGGGTTGTCTATCTTGCCCTATGTCATGCATACCAAAAAGGAGGGGTATTTTTTATTTGATAAATCAATAGAATCAAGAGTTTCAGCCTATTTTATGTCCTGAAAAAACT
>MWBQ01000074.1 GCA_002069605.1 Candidatus Atribacteria bacterium ADurb.Bin276 | reverse complement strand
TTATGAACTTGGATCCCGACTTCTTCGCGTATCTCTCTTAATACTGTTTGTTCTAAAGTTTCTCCTGGTTCAACAAACCCAGCAATTACACTATACATTTCGGGTTTAAAACGTGGAGATCGAGCTAATAAAATTTCATTATCTTTTTCAATTAAAATAATAACCGCTGGAGCCAACTGTGGGTAATTAATTAAGCCGCATTGAGGGCATTCTTTGGCTCGCTCATCAGTTTTTAGTAATGTGGTATGGCCACAGCGGCCACAAAACTGTGTGGTTGAATCCCAGTAAAGCAAGTGAATTGCGCGCCCGGCAAGGGTTAATAAGTCATCACTGATCAAACCAAAAAGCTGACGCAACCCCAAAGATTGATAGCCGGAAGGAGTTGATGTTTTGGGATTTATCTCCGCTCCAAAGCAATGGATCGAATCATACTGACCCAAGTAAAACTGATTTATCAAAGGGAGTTTGTCCTGTTCTACAATATTGAGAAGTGGTACATGATAAGAACCTTGTTTTTCTTGAATCAAGAGCTCGTTCTTGTAAAAGATAAACCACATGCTGAATTCACCGGTATCATGGGGAGGAGAATAATAGGGGGTAAAATTATCTAATAAAGAACTTTTCTGCCTTAGTTTAGCATCTGAAGTCATTTTTATCTCGCTTATTTTTTTATTAAAAATAGTGAAATCAAATTTTTAAAGGTTATAATATTTTACCGTATCATTATACTACCAGGAGGATTCATTACTCATGAAAGAAACAAAAATTTCCCATAATAAAAAAAAGGGAAAAGATTATTTTTTATTTATTTTTTCTATGTTTTTTCTTTTACTTTTTTTATCTGGTTGCTTTATCCTGGTCGATATCACAGATAGTCCTTATGGTTATGCTGGTCGGTGGCAAGGGATGCCACTATTTGAATCAGGTGAGGATTATGGGGAAGATAAACCAAGTCAAATATTCTTTGTTCATATAAATCAAATAGGTGAGAAGGTATTTGGTGTTCTATCTCGAGTTGATTCGTATGGTTTTTCGGAAGGTCCAATATCTGGTGAACAAAAGGATAAAAATATCACCTTTACCGCGAGATTCCATAGTGAAAAGCTGACTTTTGAAGGTTTATGGGTTGATGATCAAAGAGCTTGGGTGGGGAAATGGTCAAGCGATCTCGGACAAAAAGGGCAAGTGCTATTTGAAGTTCATAAAACCAACACTGACCAATCAAAAGGATTTTGGACCATGAAAAATCATTTAACTATGAAGGGAGGAGTTGGTAAACCAGTTATTTTTATCCATGGGATGAACAGCGATGGAAGCCGGTGGAATAAATTATTAAATGAATTGGAAAAAAGAGGTTTTTATGATAATCATCAAGTTTGGATATTCCAATATAATTGGGCAGACTTAATTGCAGTGAACGGCCTTGATCTTTATAAAAAAATGAATGAAAATGGAATTGAAAATCCAATTATTATTGCCCATTCCATGGGAGGGTTAGTAGCTCGATCTTATATTGCTCAGGGTGGCACAGTAGATAAACTGATAACTTTTGGCACACCGCATCAGGGAACTCCCTTAGCCGACCTTGGTGCCAAATTACTCGGATCAGATAATTTTAGTACCTGGATTCAAAAGTCTCTCATGCCAGGAGTTGCCGATATGAAAGAGACCTCTTCTTTTATCAACGAACTCTCTTCAAATCAAAATGATATCGAAAACCGAAAAAAATATATCGTATTTGCTAGTGTTATAGATAGCCAACCAATTCGTACCACAATTTGTCAAAATGAAAATTGCCAATCAAAGGTGGTTTGGAAATGGCAACGAGATGACTACTTTGATAATCTGACACTTATTTGTTATAAGATGATCCCCGGTGATAATGATGGATATGTACCTAAGGATTCGGCTCTTTTTAAAGGAAGTACAGTTTTACCAAAAAATCAATATTTCCTGAACGGTTTCCTTGATCATTCACAAATCGTAGATCCTGAAAAATCAACCGAGATTGTTTCGTTTCTTATGAACTTAGGGCAATAGTTGATTTCATGCTTAAAAGTTCAATTATATTATTTGGAGGTTATTTTTTATGCCTGGTGTAAGTGGTCATGTTGCTTTAATTACCGGTGGAAGTCGCGGTATAGGAAGGGGAATTTCTCTTCGTCTTGCCCGTGGAGGAGCAAAAATAGTTATTAATTACTATCAAAATGAAAATGCCGCTCAGGAAACACTTGAACAAATTCGTTCCTTAGGAGGTGAAGGTATAGCTTTTCGTGCTGATGTATCGAAAAAGGACCAAGTAAAGAGGATGTTTGAATACATTCAGGAGAATATCGGCCTGGTTGATATCTTGGTTAATAATGCCGGCGAGGGTCAATTACGGAGCAAATCAACCACGACTATAGACGAGGAAATGTGGGATCGCCTTTATCAAGTCAATATGAAAGGTGTTTTCTTATGCTGTGCTCATGCCCTACCAATGATGATAGAAAAACATTGGGGAAGAATTATCAATATCTCTTCAACAGCGGCTATTACTGGTGGATCTTCGGGATCACATTATGCTGCAACCAAAGGAGCTATCATTCCTTATAGTAAAGCTTTGGCTCGAGATTATGCTTCACAGGGAATTACGGTTAATGTTGTTGCCCCGGGTAAGATCGAAACTGATCTATTTCATGCCACCACTACACCTGAGGTCATTCCTCAACTCATTAAAAAAATACCTGTTGGTAGGTTAGGACGCCCTGACGATATTGCTGAAAGTGTGTTCTTTTTTGCCTCTGAAGAGGCTGGGTTTGTAACTGGACAGGTCATGATCGTTGCCGGTGGGTATGCTTAAAGTGAGAATTAAGAAGAAATTTTATTGAATTTTCTTAAAGAGTCTATAGTTGCTACCTGCAAAATTATAGTTAATAAGTGAATTGACTTTCATTGTTTGATATGATATAAAAAATGAAATCGATTTCATAATAAAAAATTCTATACCGAGAGAAAAATCCATACTAAGGAATCATTGGTAAAACCAAAATGCCCGATTTATTAGTAATGGAAGGAATCAACAAAGCATTTTTTGGTGTCAAAGTCTTAAAAGACGTTCAATTTCGTCTTCACGAGGGCGAAGTGCATGTTATTTTGGGAGAAAATGGAGCGGGGAAGTCTACACTTATCAAAATTTTAAGCGGAGCCTATACCCTTGATTCAGGGAAGGTTTTTTTAGAGGGGAAAGAAGTCGACATGACTTCTTATAACCCCGAGATTGCATCTCGTTTGGGAATTGCAACCATCTACCAGAACTTTCATCTTGTTCCTCATTTAACCATAGCGGAAAACATCTCTTTATCTAATTTTCCAATGAAAAAGGGGAGGATTGATTGGAAATCAGTTCAAAAGAGAGCGAGAGATGTTTTAGAGAATATCCATTTTTCTATTGATCCCAATACTTTAGTAAAGAAGTTGAGTGTATCACAGCAACAGATGTTGGAAATAGCTATAGCTTTATCAAAAAATGCCAAAATCATCATTATGGATGAACCAACCGCAGCAATTAGCAAAAAAGAAGTTGAGACCCTTTTTCAACTTATTGCTGATATTAAAAAGAAAAAGGTTGGTATTATATATATTTCCCATAAATTAGAAGAGATTAAAGTAATAGGTGATTCGATAACCGTTTTACGAGATGGGAGAAATGTCGGAACTATGGGAGCCAAAGAAGCAGAATTAAATGAAATTGTTAGTTTGATGATTGGTAAGGAAATGAAGACCCTGGAAAAGAAACATCAATATATTTCATCTGAAGTCATGATCGAATTTAAATCTCTTCGTCGTAAAGGATTTTTTGAAGATATTAGTTTTCAAATAGGTAAGGGTGAAATTGTTGGATTAACCGGTCTTATTGGAGCTGGAAAAACCGAATTGGCCCGGGCAATATTTGGTGTTGATAAGTTAGATGCAGGCCAATGTTTTTACTATAAAAGAGAAATCAGCATAAAGAATCCAAAGGAAGCCGTCCAACACGGTATAGGATATTTGCCGGAAGATAGGGATGTGTCTGGTTTATGTTTGAATATGCCGGTTAAAGATAACGTGACTTTAGTTTATTTAGCCAAGTTGAAAGAAAGAATATTTGGTATTCCAGCTGAAAAAGCTTTATCTCAAAAATATATTAATCAGTTAAAAATAAAAACCACTGGGGTTTATCAACAGGTTAAATATTTAAGCGGTGGCAACAAACAAAAAGTAATATTTGCCAAGTGGTTAGCTGCCCACTGTCAATTTTTGGTATTAGATGAACCTACAATCGGAATTGATGTGGGAGCACGGGAAGAGATTTATAATCTCATATTTGATTTTGTTCAATCGGGAGAGAGGGCTGTCCTATTTCTTTCCAGCGATATATCAGAGATTTTATCAGTAAGTGATCGGATTTTAGTTATGTCTCACGGACGGCTAATTGCCGAACTGGACCCAAACATCACCACCAAGCAGGAAATAATGGCTCGATGTTTAAATCTTACCTAAAAAGGATTGGAAATATGAACCAAAACCTATCGGATGAGCATCGAAAAAATTGGGATGTTTTAAGTATTTTCCAGTATTTGTATCAGCAGCAATCAATATCTATGCTGTTTATTCTAATCATAATGTGGGTTATTCTTTCTTTACTGTCTCCATATTTTTTTACGGTTAATAATCTTTTTGAAATTACCCTCCAATCAGCAGTAATTGCTTTGATAGCAGCAGGTGAATCTTTTGTTATCTTTTCCGGGGGGATCGATTTATCGGTAGGCTCGGTCTTTGCTTTTTCGGCAATTGTTGGTGGGCTGGCTTTACAATTTAGCGGAAGCGTAATTGTGTCTTTAATGGCATCAATTGGTGCTGGGCTTTTTGCTGGGTTTTGCAATGGTTTAGCTATTATTAAACTAAAAATTCCACCATTTGTTGCAACACTTGGAATGATGGGAATCGCTCGGGGGTTGGCTTTAATTTTGTGTAACGGAGTGCCAATTTATGGCTTACCGAGGGAATATTTATGGATTGGCCAAGGGAGAATCGCAGGGATTGTACCAGTACCGACTATCATCGTTATCATTTTGTTTACAGTAATGTATTTTGTGTTAAGAAACACTCGTTTTGGGAGGTTTACTTACTCCATAGGAAGTAATCCCGAAGCAACCCGGCTATCAGGCATTAAGGTTTCCTCGGTAACACTGGGAATTTTTATGATTTGTGGGATGTTCGCAGCGATTGCAGCAGTCATTGAATCGGCACGATTAGGGACCATGCAACCTGCTTCAGGAAATGGGTATGAACTCTTAGCAATCGGTTCGGTTTTTATTGGAGGAGCTAGTATTTATGGTGGAGAAGGAAACATTTTTGCTTCTTTAATAGGAGCTTTATTGGTAACCACTATCCGAAATGGTTTAAATATTTTAGGAGTATCAGCTTTTTATCAATATGTGGTAAACGGTTTAATTATTATTTTCGCAGTAGCTGCTGATCAAATTCGTCGAAAACATTAATTGGCAAAAATGACTTTATAAGTCATTTTTTAATTAAAAAAGGAGGTCGGATGAAAATGAAAAAATGGTATTCGGTTGTTTCGTTTATGTTAGCTGTTATGCTCATTATTGGTTGCTTAACCGTTGCTTTTGCTCAAGATGAAGGAAAATCGAAGACAATGGTATTTATCCCCAAATCAACCGATGTAACCTATTGGCTATTTCTCCGTAAAGGGGCGACCGATAAGGCGAATGAATTAGGATATACAGTAGATTATCAAGGCGTTGCTACCGAAGCTGATGTAGCTGGACAGGTAAATTTAGTTAATAATATTGTTGCAACCAAACCAGCCGGTATTCTTATGGCTGCTACTGATGCAAAAGCATTACAACCAGCAGTAGAAAATGGGATAAAAGCAGGTATTCCAATTATTATGGTCGATTCTGGTATTGAGGATAAAACAATTCCACTGGCTAATATAACCACTGATAATTTTGACGGAGCTTATAAAGCTGGGCTTTTGTTAGCTGATATGATTGGCGGAAAGGGTAAAGTAGCGAATATTGGAATTACTGCTGGTTCACAAACCGGCCGGGAGCGAAGCGATGGTTTTATCGAAGCCATGAAAAAGTTCCCTGATATTCAAGTTCTTCCGGTCCAATGGACAGATGCCATAGCTGCAACTGCCATGAATATAGCCACTGACCTACTCAATGCCAATCCTGATCTGGTTGGATTTTACTCGGCTGCTGCTCCTATGGGCGTAGGCATTGCTCAAGCCCTTAAAGCCAAGGGCTTGGATCAAAAGGTGAAGCTGATTACTTTCGATCCTAGTCCGGAAACCTTGCCATTATTTGAAGAAGGAACCATCAATGCAATTATTGCGCAAGATCCTTACCAAATGGGATATCGTGGCGTTGAAATGTTAGATAAAGTTATCAAAGGCGGCAAAATTGAAGAAGATGAAAGGAATATCCAAATTCCAGTTGCGATCATAACACCCGAAAATTACAACTCACCCGAGAGCCAGAAACTCTTACAAACACCAGATAAATTTTAGATCCTTTTTATTATAGTCAATAACAAAAGAGTGCTAGAAAAGCACTCTTTTGTTATTTAAAGATGACTTATCTCTCGCAAGATGGACAATCATCTTTCTCACTACCAGGGGAGGCTGTTATATCTTCTTTTATAAGCCATAAACCCTTTTTTTCTGAACGTGCTTTTTCTTGTTCACCAAGTAAATAATTAATCATGTTTTTCCCGGCGTTATCTTTATCAACTTCGGCTAATCCTTCAGCTATAATTTCTGCATTAATTATGGCAATTTCATGATCATCATTCTCACATTGACAGAGATAGGATAGGTATCCAACCCAAACTTTTTCTTCACTAGTATGCCCCAAAGCAAAGTCGAAACTCACGCCTGGCATATGAATAAATTTTCGAAGTTTTTCTTTTAAAAGATCGGTTATTCCTGCATAAGCTGAAGGTGGTTTTACCCCAGCTAATTTAATTCGAACTTTAACTGTTTCCTTCCCACAGCAATATTCAGCAACTACTACATTCGATTGAGAAACTCGAATAACGGTTACTGGAATAATATTTTCCTGAGCTCCAGTAATTTCTACTATTCCAAAAACCAAAAAAACCAATAAAAACACCAAGATAGCTTTTTTAGCCACCTATGAAAACCTCCTTTTTATCATTTCAATGACTCCTAAATTAATAATCAGGACAAAGCGCTTTGCCAAAGTAATACACTTAAAACTATAAATAACGATCCTAAAGCTAATTTTGAAAAGAGAATATTTTTTCTTCCAAAATTAACCAAAGCTTTGGATTGGCTTCCATAGTAAACTCCAAAAAAGACCACTAAAAGTGGAACTATAAAAAAAGCATTGTAAAGAATGAGATATAAAAAAGCCCGCATTGATGTGCTTTGTCGAGCAATATACATAATAGTAGGAAGGTAGATTTGTCCAGTACAACCAGCCTCAAGAAGGGAAATAACGAAACCACTCAGGATGGCGGCAAATATTAATTTTTTTTCCGAAAAGCTTTTTTTAAGATATTGATTGATTTTTACCCGAAATCCCTTGGGTAAACCTAAGGAGAATTCGGTTTCTTTCTTATCTTTTTTGTATTGAATGGCATCTTTTATGCTGAGAATGGCAAAAACCAAAAGAACTGAAGCCATAATTCCATAGACAACTCGAGAAAAAACTTGGTAAGCGGCTAAAGTCTGCCAGACATGAAACAAGCCTAATCCAAGAAGAAGATAAGTTATGAAGACGGTTATACTATAGGTTATTCCGATTTCGAGGATTTTCCTCCGGTTATGGCCAAGAACCATGAGGAGATTAACCATGAAAATGATGGTTGCAAAAGCGCAGGGATTAAGGCCGTCCAAAACCCCTGCGCCAGCTACTACCCAAGGTGTAAAACCCTTAAAACGTTGAAATATGATATCTTCGATCGCTCCTGCATTACTAGTTACTTTTTTTTTATCGGTTTCAGAAAGTGAAATGGTTTTTTGAATGAGCTCTTCAATTGTTGAGTTTACATTTTCATTCTCTTCCGTGGTAACATATCCGGCTTCGGAGAACAACTCAACAGAAGTTGTATTTTCTACTTGCCATTGTTCTTCCAAAAAAACCAGCTTTTCATAGTTTTCAGAAAAAATATAATCGAG
>MWBQ01000073.1 GCA_002069605.1 Candidatus Atribacteria bacterium ADurb.Bin276 | reverse complement strand
AGCTTCTCAGTCATCCTGAGGATTCGCTTTTCGAATCCGTGAGGATCTCATCTTTTGTATCTGTTTCTTTAGTATTATCTTATTGAAACCATTAAAAAATCAAAAGGCACCTTCCCCGCCACGCCTCTCCAAGAAGGGGAATTGTTGAACTCATTCTTAAGCTTTTTTGTTTCATCACTTTTCACTTATTCCGGTATTTTCAGAATAGAATGTTACAATATTATTATTAAGGGTATCGCTCATTTTTATAAATACACATGAGAATGAGAAGGTTCAAGATGGAAAGGAGTCGAATAATTATTATGGAAAATTGGAAAAAAGTAATGGGAAAAGCTTCTCTTAAAACAATAATGAAAACTGCAAGCGCTCAACATCTAGTTATACCGGCATTTAATATTCCCTATCTCCCCATGATGGAAGCGGTAATCGAAGCACTTAAGGAAATTGAGTGTTTTGCACTCATTGAGGTTGCCCGACCCGATATTACCCGTTTTGAAGCTCGAAGCTTTGCAGCAATAAAAAAGGAATTTGATCGATGCAAAGATACTTCGGTCGCTCGGCTTCACCAAGATCATGTCCCAGTTCTTGACGAAGAAGGAAAAGAAGTTGATTGGAAGCTTTTGGTGACCGAAGCAATCGACCTTGGTTATGATTCAGTAATGATTGATGGATCGAGGTTATCTTTAGAAGAAAATATATCCATTTCCAAAGAAGTAGTAGACATTGCTCATCCGGTAGGGGTTTTAGTCGAGGCTGAATTGGGAGCAGTCATGGGTCACGAAAGCGGTCCGATGCCCCCCTATGATGAAATATTTGCTTCGGGTAAAGGATTTACTTCACCGGAAGAGGCTGTCTATATGGTTCAAAAAACCGGAATTGATTGGTTATCAGTTGCTATAGGGAATATTCATGGAGCGATTACTGGTGCCGCTAAAGATCAAAAAAAGGTTCAAGCCCGATTAAACATTGAACACCTAAAAAAACTGGTTCAGAAAACTGGTATTCCGTTAGTTCTTCATGGTGGTTCAGGAGTGCAGAAAGAATACGTTTTGCAAGCCATTCAAAATGGAATTACTAAGATCAATGTAGGAACCGAGATTCGTCAAACTTATGAAAAAGCCTATAAAGAAAGCGGAAATAATATTCAAGCTGCACAAAAAGCCTTAAAAGAAAAAACCAAAGAAATCTTGAATCAATATTATGAAATGACTCAAACAGCTCGCAAGATAGGAGAAGCTCTATCCTGAAAATACAACGATGAATAAAAAGTGATCAAACAAAAATAAGCAGGGCAAATTCCCCTTGAAAGCCCCTTCAATGGGAAAATGGATTAAACAATTCCCCTCCTCGTACAGTGGCGCTTGCGGTGGGGAGGGTATCTTTGGTCATCCTGAGGCTTTGTTTTTTGAAGCCGTGAGGATCTCATCTTTAGGTTTTTTTCTTCATAAAAACTTAAAAAGATGAGATTGCCACGTCGCATAAAACGTTCCTCGCAATGACGGAGCGGGTGGATGAGATTGCCACGTCGCATAAAACGTTCCTCGCAATCAGACTGTGTCACAATTATTTAGTAAATTATTTACCCCCACCTATGCTAATATTTAACAGTAATATTGGGAAGAAATAACCAAAAACTGAAGATAAATGTGCTGTGTTCTCCACTTTTAAGTTATTATTGGTGTACAAAAGGGATTGTGATACAGCCTGAATGACGGAGATTTAGAATGGGCATGATTTATCATGCCCATTCTAAAGAATGCAAAATGGTAGGGGCCTAATGCATTGTGCCCATTCTTTAAAAAAAAGCGCCTTGGTTTTTGAAAGTGCTTTTTTTATTGTTGGTTGTTTATTGTAAGTCCAGGGAACGATCTTCCCGAATCTTATAGGTGGCAAGGATTTGTGGATTGGCTTGTTTTACTTTTTCACGATTTAAGACAATCTGTTGATTAGAATTATTTTCCAAGATGATAAATGAATTGCTTTCATTGCTTTCAATAGCTTGAACCAGCTCTTTCATATTGAGAACTACCTTGCCATTTACTTTTTTTACAATCCATGGAGCATAGTTTTGATACCCGTCATTAACTGATGCTGGTAAAACTCGTAAAAGAATAATGACTTGTTCGCCTTCGACTGTAGGGATGTTATTGGCGAGCAATGCAACCAATTCTTTAGGAGCATTATTAAACCAGCTCGAACCCCATATATTAAATAAGTTAATGCTTAAAGGAGAAAACACCAAGCCACCATAAATGTAATAGGTCGGTAAGGTTTCATATTGCTCATAGGGGATTAACCAATTTTTTTCATAAGAGCTGCTAAGATTTACCGATAGGTTTTGAACTTTGCCGTTGCGCAAAATTTTGAGATTTAAATCATCGCCAATTTGATGTTTTTGAACAATATAAGCTAAATTGGTTCTTTCCTTTGCACGAAATTCTACTGTTCCATCGTTGGCAATTGGTGAGTCATCTATCGATAGGATAACATCCCCGGGTTGAATGATACCATCAGCAGATGAACCAGGAATAACTTGATTTACCAGAACCCCGGTTATATTTACTGGCATGGTATATTTTTCTCGAATATCGGGGTTTTCCATGTATTGCATATAAACTCCGAGGTTGGGGAAACCATCCAGTTGCTCATCAGAAAGGTCTTCAAAAAAATGTTTTATTATCGGCGCTGGAACCATATATCCAATGTTCTGTGAACTGGGAATCCCTTGCATGACTACACCGACAATTTTTCCGTCTACAATTACCGGTCCACCACTATTCCCTGGATTAATAGCTGCATCTATCTGGCCGGCTAGAAGTGTGATGGAACTATGCACATAAGGTTGGTGTTCAATACGCGATACAACTCCTTTGGTAATGCTCAGCGTATCGCCTCCCATGGGGAAACCATATACCAATACTTCTTGGTTGGTTGCTGGAAGGTCTCCAGTGGGCAGAGGGTCAATACCTTGGAAAAAACTGGGATCATCAACGGTTATCAAGGCAAGATCGCACTGATGAGATATCGCCAGCAGACGAGCAGGGTATCGTTGCGTATCGCCATACCTTCGAACTTGGATAAAGGTGAGATCACTTACAACATGAGCATTGGTGAGGATACGGTTCCCCTCAATGACTGCTCCTGAACCAGTGACCGAAGAGGGACCCATCATATTCCAGGGATTTAAGTAATCAGGAGGATCGGATACAGCATATACCTTAACAATGGCATCGGATATATCAGACGCTATCGCTGGTAAGGAAAAAAATAATAACATAAAGACAATTATAAAACCGAATGAAATCTGTTTTTTCCTAATCATCAATTTCCATCTCCTTGACAGTTGATTTGTATCCTGCTTTTTAGTTAAGAATATTCATATCATACCTGATATTGTTTATCATGACTATCAAAAAGAGTTCAAATAAAAAAGTCTTTCATTTAAAATATTACTAATAGATAAGAATTACTAAAAAATGGTCATTTTCTCTTAATTTAAAAATTAAAATACGATAAAATTGAAAGAGATTAAATATAACTATCTTCCTGTTTTTTTACATTTTTAAAAACTGCTAGAATAAGAATTAATTTTCAATAAATGAAGGAGGATGAAATGGCCGATCCAGCCGAAAGAATTGGGAGTATATTAGGAGAAATTGAACGGACCAAGGGGATGGTGAAGTCACCTGATAGGAGGTCTGCTTATTTGACCCCGCTTTATACTCAATTAGCTCGAGAAATTATTGATGAGGTAAAGAAGCAGGTAAAAGAAGATATCATGAAAGAGCTGCGGAATGAAATAAGAAGGGAGTAATTCTTCGGGTAAGGTACTATTCGAATTGGAGGGTTTTTGAAAGAATTTTACAGCCAAACCCTCCAAGAATTGGTTATGAGTGCTATGTTTTTTTGATAGCTATCAACTATTTGATTAGTGGATAGAGCCTTATACTACTTTCATGGCACGAGTAGAGGATGATAATACTATTCAGAAATCAATATCCCCCTTTGCAAAGGTGGATGAAGGGGGATTTGAATTTTTTCCTGTTCCGTCATTGCGAGGAACAAAGTGACATGGCAATCTCTGCCACCTCATATGTCATTCTGATGAGTCCGGTG
>MWBQ01000072.1 GCA_002069605.1 Candidatus Atribacteria bacterium ADurb.Bin276 | reverse complement strand
CCCTCCTTGGAGGGGTGCCGTTTTACGGCGGGGAGGGTGCCTTTATATTTTTAAAAGGTTATTCTTAAAAAAATGATAAAAGATGAGATCCTCACGCGGGAAAGCACCGCTCAGGATGACGCTGGTGGCGTCAGATGAGATTATCACGTCGTAAAATATGCTCCTCAGAATAATGTAAGAAGGTGGGTGAGATTGCCACGTCGTCCAACCAAAAGCCGGTTGGCTTCCTCACAGTGACAAAGCAGTAAAAAATTCAAATCCCCCTAACCCTCTTTGCTAAAAAGGGGGGGGAATTGATCGGCATATATATATTTTCATTGTCATCAAATGATGTAAAATAGCATGAAAATCAATCCTGAAAATCCACGGGCATGATAAATCGAGCCCCTAAAAAAGAAATAAAAATGCAGTGGTGCAATTTATTGCGCTCGATCTTTATTTAATGTAGCGACCTGCCATGGCATGACGATTCTGGGCTTTCACCCTCATTTGGTGTTGTTGAACAAAATAAGTTATATCCAGTAAAATGCACAAGAAAAATCGATCTTATTCACCAGCGGTAGATAGTTTCATTCCTTCAATGAAATATCTCTGGAGGAAAACAAACAGAATGATGGTTGGGAGTGAAGCGGCAAAAGCTCCAGCCATCAAACTGGGGATATCGGTTCCTGAACCGGCACGAAAACCTTGCAATTGTGCTAATCCCACCATAATTGGTCTTACTTCGGTAGATCGGGTCAAAACCATCCCAAACATCAGATCGTTCCAAACCCAGGTGAATTGAAAAAGAAGAAGTACAGCTATTGCCGGCTTAGAAAGAGGCATAAAAATTTTCCAATAGGCTTTTAGATTACTACATCCATCCAATTTGGCAGCTTCCAGAACCTCTCCAGGAAGGGTGAGAAAATAATTACGAAAAATAAAGGTACAAAAGGGAATACAGATAGCAATATAAAAGAGAATCATCCCAAGAAAAGTATCATACAGACCCCAGGACATATACATTTTAAATAGAGGTATGAGGTACATTTGAAAAGGGAAAATGGTTCCGCTCCAAATCAGAAAAAACCAGCTGAAAGAGTTTTTAATATTTAATCGAGAAATACTAAAAGCTGCCAGAGAAGCAATAAAAATTGCTCCAACAGCACCGATTAACCCGTAGAGTAAACTGTTGATGAAGTATCGTCCCAATTTTGCCTGGTTCCAGGCTTTCACTAAATTAGACCAAAAAGCATTTTGGCTGGGGAGTTCCCAAAATTTTTGAACGCCAAATTCTAGATTGCTTTTCAAGGACACTAAAACCGTTGGCCAAATTGGTAAAATCCAGAGAAAACAGAGAATGATTAATATTCCATAAATGATGGCTTTTTTCCAGCTCATATTTTAATCCTCTCAGTATTTCAATTCATGTCGGGTAACTTCTCGGATGTAAATCCAGGATATAAATAAGACGATTGCCGAGAGAAAAATTGCGATTGACGCTCCGTATCCCATATGAAAGAGAACAAAAGATTCCCGGAACATTGAAACGGCTAAGGTTTCAGAAGAACGATAAGGCCCTCCACCAGTCATGACATAAATAATATCAAAAATATTAAAAGAATTAATTAAGCTCATTGAGACGACCACGGTGGTTATCGGCTTTAGCATGGGAAAAACCACGTGACGGAAGGTTTGCCATTCGGTAGCTCCATCGAGCTTGACAGCCTCAACCGGATCAACGGGAATCGCTTGAAGACCGATTAAAAAGATCACCATATTGGTACCAACCGTCTTCCAGGTCCAGGAGATGATCATGGAATAAGTATTGAGAGGAACTTCCGACATCCATGATCGTCCTGAAAATCCTAAAGCAGTCAATGCGGTGTTGATGACTCCTAAATCGGGTGAATACATCCATAACCAAATTAACCCAGTGGTAACTGCAGAAATGGTAAGAGGAATATAAAAAACCGCTTTAAAAAATGAGGCAAACCTCACCCGGTTGACGAAGTAGGCAATTAAAAGTCCCAGCAACACCGAAAGAGCTAAGGTAAAAATAACCCAAATAATGGTATTTTTTAAAGAGGTCAAAAAAACCGTATCTTGAATGAACCGAAAATAATTCCCCAGACCAGTAAATTTTGGTGCACTGAGCCCATCCCATTTAGTAAGACTCACTGCTACTGTGTAACCAGCTGGAATCAATAAAAAAAGAACAACCATTACGATAGCCGGCACTAAAAAAAGATAGGCGCTGATCTTTTCACCAACCAAACCCAACACCCCTTTTAATGAAGAGGGGGACTCGATTGAAGTCCCCCTCGGTTTACTTATTTACTGACCACTCCAATAAGTATCTGCAATTTTATCGAGATCGGCTAAAATCTGATCCATTTTAGATGGATCCAGAATAAACTCGGCAAATTTATCCACGGCTTCCTCGCAAATATCGGTTGGAGTTGCTTCCCAGAATCGGTTTACTAAACGGTATTGTTTTTCTGAAATTTGTTTGACTATGTTTTGCATCGGGGTCGAAAGAAAGTCGGTGGAAGATTTTTTATTTGATGGAACGAAACCAAGCAATTTACACCATTGATATTGGGTTTCTGGATTCATCCACCACTCGGCAATTTTCAAAGCGTCATCTTTTTTCGGAGCGTTTTTACCCAGCAACATAGGAGCAGCTTCATAAATGATTACATTTCCTACCTGTGGATCAATAGATGGGAGAATAAAAGCTCCAACATCTTTTCCTACGTTAAGTCCAGCCGCCATCAATTGACCTTCATACCAATTGCCGATTAAAATCATCCCAGCTTTTCCCTGAGCAAGTAACCGGGGAAAATCACCAAAAATATCGGTGCTGGGATCGGAAAAGTAGTCTTTATCGATCATTTCTTTCCAGAGAGTGAAAACTTTTTTCGATGGTTCGTCGGAGTATTTGGCTTTTCCAATCATCAGGGCTTCATAAAAATCTGGATTGGTTCTGATCATCAAGTCTTCAAAATAAATGAAGGTTGGCCATCTTCCCTGGACGGTGCTTCCCAATGGGATGATGTCATTTTCTTTTAAAGCATCGCAAATGGCGATGAATTCGTCCCAAGTTTGCGGTTCTTTTAGTCCTAATTTATCAAAGACCGGAATGCTGTAATAAACTACCCAGTAAGCTAAATTGGTAGGTACCCCAAATACCTTACCATCCGATTCAAAAGCCTTGCGAAAAGCCGGATCATATTCATCTTTGTGACTATCCCAGAGTGCAGTCACATCTTCTAATAGGCCAGCATCGATCAATGGTTTCATTCTAAAGTCCGACCACCAGGTAAATAGTTCTGGAGCTTTATTGGTTGGGAGGGCTGTTCTTGCTGCTGACATAAATACATCGGTTGCCGGAAATGGAGTGGGGACAAAGGTAATTCCAATTTCACTTTGGGCGACATTCGCCATTTCAGTAAAGGGGGTTTGCCAGTCAGGGGCACCCCCTTTATCATGCATTAAAACAATATCTTGCGCCCAAGCCCAAGAAGAGAATGCAATTAAAATACATAAACCTAAGAGAATTAAACCTTTTTTCATTTATTCATCCTCCTTAGTTTGGAAATGATTTAATAACTCATAAAACCATTCCTATGTAAATCTTTTTATATCTTCACCTCCCTGGTTGGTCATTTTTTGAAGCAAACAAAAAAATCCTTCTAAATCATTATAACTCAACTCTCTTAATGTGATAATTATTAAAAAATGTCCACTTATAAATTTAATAGTAGCGAAAAGAAGAAGGGAAGACTATCAATATTTTGATGGGAAATCAATAAAAATGTTTTTAAAATTATCTATAGAGACTTAATAATTTATTGCTAAAAAATTTAAATTTAGCTATTTTTAGTCAATCTTTATAAAAAATTGCCGATTATATAAGTAATGAGTTTTTATCAAGAAGATTTTCATGTATCAAAAAAAAGATATCTATCCTGAAAATAAAGGAATGGATAAAAAACGAACAAAAAAACTAAAAAAGGCACACCCCCCTGAATCCCCCCTCAATGGGGGAATGAATTCAACAATTCCCCTCCTTGGAGGGGTGCCGTTTTACGGTGGGGAGGGTGCCTTTCGAATTTTCTTTGATATCTTGAGAAAATCACCTAGAAAAAAGAATAAAAAGATGAGATCCTCACGTCGTCCGGTAGAAAACACCGGACTCATCAGAATGACATATGAGGTGGCAGAGATTGCCATGTCACTTTGTTCCTCGCAATGACGGAACAG
>MWBQ01000071.1 GCA_002069605.1 Candidatus Atribacteria bacterium ADurb.Bin276 | reverse complement strand
TATGGTGTCGTGCGGGATTACGAAGCGATTTCCTATCAGTTTACACCGACTTTTTTTACGAGCCACAAACGCTCGAAAACCTCTGAAACCCGCATGCACTATACCATGTGTTGTGTGCTGCCCTTATTATCAGTCTCTAAATTTAATTCTTTTTTTATCAATGGTCGAATCTAATCGGGCGGATGGGCTTGAATACTCTTTGCCAAGCTTTGGTTTTGCGTTTGGCTTGTGTGGCTTGGCAATGTGTATTCAAGCGAAGGGAAGGAATCACCTGTCCATCCATTCTTTAAAATCCGAAACACGTTCTCTGCTTACAATTATATCTTCTTTTTCAGTCCAGTCTTTTAATACAATTTTTAATCGGTTCGATGAATAGGCAATAATATCCTGGATTGCGGAATAATTAATAATGAAATTCCTGTTAATCCTGAAGAATGATTTCGCATCAATCTGTTGCTCGATTTTATCCAGGGAATAATCAATAGGATAATTTTTTCCATTATCTGTATGAATAAAATTACATCTCTCATTGATGTAAAAACAATGTTAGATTTTAGTTGGACAGACAGATATAATTTATTATTAGAACCTCTATTAACTAAAAAACAGGAAATTTTAACTTTTTAATAGAACAAACAATAAAATAGAAAGGATTCATATTATAAAATGAAAAGTATAAAATTAATTGAATGTATGAATTTTACATGGCAAGCGGAGGGTGATGATTGCGGAAAGAAAATGTTATTAACCAGGTTTAAATACTGTAATCGTGCTCATGGATATTTAGAAGAAAATGGACTACACCCGTGTCCATTTTGTGATACAATTACAAAAATGAAAATTGAAACAGAATCTGATTACTATATTAAAGATTTACAAATGATGATAGAAGAAAATAATTTGGCACTGATGATTAGCGGTGGCGAGCCAGGATTTGGTTTAAATCTTCAGTCAAATGGCCAATCTCGTCGTGTTCATCGCTATCGGCAACTACTAAAGCCTCACTCATCCCGGGAAGAGCGCGTGGAGAGATTCCAGAATCGGTAAGAGCATACCGCTGGTAAGAGTGGTCACCAATAACAGTTTGTATTTTCTGGGGTTGCTCATTCATTTTCATTTGAGAAAATGTCCAACTACTATCGGCTAGGTATTGATCGGAAAGAATTATTACCGGAACTTGAAAACGGTCGGATAGATTAAAAGCACGAATCATTGTATCGATAGCATCTTGGGGATCTCGAGGAGCAAATACAAATCGAGGAAATTCATCATGGGAAGCTGAGAGGACAAATTCAAGATCACCCTGGGAGGTTCGGGTTGGTAAACCGGTTGAAGGACCGGGGCGCATACCATCTAAAACAACTATTGGAGTTTCGGTCATAGCCGCCAATCCTAAACCTTCTGCCATTAAACAAAAACCTCCTCCTGAAGTGGCTGTCATCGCCTTAGCACCAGCATAGGATGCTCCAATGGCCATATTAATTGCTGCAATTTCATCTTCAGCCTGTTCGACAATAATACCGTATTTTTTAGAGCGGGATGATATGAAATTCATGACTCCGGTTGATGGTGTCATGGGATAGGCGCTATAAAAAGTACATCCTGCCAGGATCGCACCCAGACCTAAAGCTTCATTTCCTCCTATTAATAAAAGATTTCCCTGGTTCGGATTTCCATTTTTTTTATCTAAAAATTGCCGAGGGATTTGTTGTCTCTTGATTTCCTTTTGTCCTAAAGCAAGTGCTTCTTTATTGAGCCGAACGACATCATTACCTTTTTTTTGGAAAATTTCCTCCAAATACAATTCGGCAATTTTATCATCGATCCCCAAAATTTCAATTAAAGCACCTACTGCAATAATATTGGCAAATATCCGATTTCCTAATTCTTCTGCCATTTCGTTAAAATTAATTGAGATCGCTGAAGAAGTTGAAGGTGATTTTTTAATCATCCCTATCATTATCCCATCCGATTTTAGTGCTGGTTGGTGTATTTCCTGAGTTTCAGAGTTGAGACATACTAAAAGGTCTAAATCGGTACCAATGGCTTGTATCGGTTGATCAGAGAAGCGAATTTGAACCGAATTGTGCCCACCACGAATGCGGGAATGATAGTCTTGAATAGAAAAAACATAAAAACCACTTCGGATGAGAATACGCGATAATACCTCACCTATGGTTTGAACACCCTGCCCTGCTTCGCCTCCTATGGTAATGATTATATCTGGCATGTCATCCCTCCTCCCTTTCAGCAGTTAGAGAATTCGCTTAATTCTCTCCTTTAAATGGAGATAGAAAATCCACCCATTCTTTTTGCTCATAGTCACTATGTTGAATTTCCTTTTGCCATTCAAGGGGAACTTCCCCAATCTCAATTAAGCGATAAATGGTTTTTTGGTCCTTTTGGTTAGCTACAATAAAACCTTTCATTTTGACAGTTGACTCCCAAAAAGGGAAGCGGATACCATCATGAGTGAGCTTCTGAAGCATGGGGGTTATTATGGGTAGAAATAAATTATCCAGTTGGAAGGACCAAAACATTCCAGTGATGGTATCATTCACCCGAAGTTGAAGACATTCACCAAAGGGGTCGTATAATTTTTTCTCACCAGTTTGAAAAAAATTAACCTGTTCACCTTGTAACCAGCTTTCCTCTACACCAATGACTTTTCCCAAAGCCAACAAAGATACAATAGAGATTAATTGTTTCGAATGAACCGAAGCGTATTCCTTCATCATATCATCAATAATAAGTAATTCTTCAGCTTCCATGTCAGCCAAAACCCTCATAAGCTGTTGGTGCTGATTTTGTATCTTTAATACATAACGGGAATTTTCAGTAATGAGCAAAAAAGATAAAGGCTGGTCATTCCATAAAACATCCCCTCTAATCGAAAGGGCTGAAACGGAGAGAGAAAAGCAACCAATTACTAGGAGAAGACACCCAATGATACCAAAGGTTTTCACACCACACCTCCTCAAATTGATAAAATCAGTTTACCATAATCAGAGGAAAATTTTTATAATTTCCTACCTTCAGCAAAAATACCTCCCTATCGATTATGAATCGATTGAAGTCATTGTAAAAAAGGATTCTTTTTAATTTAATTTGCCAATCTATACTGGTAGGGTTCTTAAAATTTCTTGATGATATTCTTGAATAGAACGAACCTGAATGGGAAATTTTTTAAGCCGCTCAATAGCATAGACTGTAGCTTCGGCTCCGGAAAGCGTGGTAACATAGTTGATGCTTTTTATTACAGCTTCCTTTCGAATAAAGCTACTCTCCACCTGGGTTCGTCCTCCCGAGGGGGTATTGATGATCAAGTCAATTTTTTGGTTTTTTATAAAATCCACAACATTGGGGCGGCCTTCTCCAACCTTATTCACAATTTCAACTGTAATACCATTATTCATTAATACTTTAGCAGTTCCTTTGGTGGCAACAATTTGGAATCCAAGGTCAACCAGTTTCTTGGCTACAAAAATAACTCCTCTTTTATCTTGATTTTTAACACTAATAAACACCCTCCCCGCTTGAGGAAGTTGGGATTGAGTTCCAATTTGTGACTTGGCGAAAGCCATTCCAAAATCAGCATCAATACCCATCACTTCACCCGTTGAACGCATCTCAGGACCTAATATTGGGTCAACACCAGGAAATCGATTAAAAGGGAACACTGCTTCTTTAACCGCAAAATGTCGGATTTCAACTTCGCGATTCAGGCCAATTTCCGATAATTTCCGACCAACCATAACCTGGGATGCTAATCGAGCTAAAGGAACTCCTGTGGCTTTGCTAACAAAAGGTATTGTTCTCGAAGCCCGTGGGTTAACCTCTAATACATAAACCGTATCTTCTTTAACTGCATATTGTACATTCATAAGTCCAATAACATTCAGTTCCCGAGCCAAAGCTTGAGTAAATAGCTTAATTTGATCAACAATTTCATCACTGAGAGAAAAGGGAGGGATCACACAAGCACTATCTCCCGAATGTACTCCTGCTTCTTCAATATGTTCCATAATACCGGCAACAATAGTCGTCTCTCCATCACTGATGGCATCTACATCCACTTCAATGGCATCTTCTAAAAATTTATCGATTAAAACTGGATGACCTGGTGAAATCTCTACGGCTTGATTCATAAACTCAAAAAGCTCGCTTTCACTATAAACTATCTTCATAGCTCGTCCACCTAAAACATATGATGGACGCACCACAACCGGATATCCAATTTGGACGGCAACTTCCCGAGCACCCTCAAAAGATACTGATACTCCATTTTTGGGCTGTATTAAGCCTAACCGGTCTACCAAAATTTTAAAACGATCCCGGTCTTCGGCGATATCTATGCTTTCAGGTGATGTCCCCAATATTGGAACTCCAGCTTTTTCTAAATCTCTTGCTAAATTCAAAGGAGTTTGCCCACCTAGCTGAACAATCACCCCAATTGGTTTTTCCTTAACTATAATATTTAATACATCTTCCAAGAAAACTGGCTCAAAGTATAACTTATCGCTCGTATCATAATCCGTACTAACGGTTTCTGGATTACTGTTAACCATTATGGTTTCATAGCCAAGATCCCGCAAGCCCCAGGTTGCATGAACGCAACAATAGTCAAACTCAATACCCTGACCGATACGATTTGGTCCAGCCCCCAGAATTATTACTTTTTTTCGGGAACTCGGATTAGCTTCACATTCTTCTTCATAAGTTGAGTAATAATAAGGGGTTTCAGCTTCAAATTCTGCTGCACAGGTATCAACCTGCTTATAAACCGCTTTGATATTATTTTTTAACCGAAAATTCCTTAAGACCCACTCGGATTCTTTCCAAAGAGTAGCTAGTTGACGGTCAGAAAACCCAAACTCTTTTGCTCTTCTTAAGTGTTCGGGATCGATGTTTTCCCAAGAGCTTAAGTCTACCAAACTTTTTTCCATCTCGATAATTTCATCTATCTGTCTTATAAACCAAGGGTCAATAGAGCTTAGAGCATAAATCTCTTCCAGAGAAACACCTTCCTTGAGTGCCATTTTCAAAAAGAATAACCGATCGGGATTGGGCTTTTGGAGTTTTTCTCGAAGGAGAAAGTGTTTTTTTTCAATGGTAAGGGTATTCCAGTTTTTAAGGTCTTCCAATCCGCATTTCCCAATTTCTAGCGATCGAAGACCTTTTTGGAGGGCTTCCTTGAAATTTCTTCCAATCGCCATGGTTTCTCCAACGCTTTTCATGGATATTCCCAATACCGGTTCAGTGTCGGGAAATTTTTCAAAGGTAAATCTGGGTATTTTTACTACACAATAATCTATAGCTGGTTCGAAACAGGCTGGAGTTTTACGGGTAATATCATTGGGTATTTCATCCAAAGAATACCCAACTGCCAATTTAGCTGCTATTTTGGCTATTGGAAATCCCGTTGCTTTGGAAGCTAACGCTGAGCTTCTCGAAACTCGGGGATTCATTTCGATGATAACCGTTTTTCCATTGGTAGGATTCAGAGCAAATTGTATATTACATCCTCCGCTCGCCACTCCAATTTCTCGAATGGCCCGGATGGATAAATCACGTAGATGTTGGTATTCTTTATCGGTGAGTGTTTGGGCGGGTGCAATGGTAATACTGTCTCCAGTGTGAATTCCCATGGGATCAAAGTTTTCAATTGAACAAATAACCACAACATTATCTTTGGAATCACGCATTACTTCCAGTTCAATTTCTTTCCAACCAATCACTGATTCCTCAATTAATATTTCTCGAATGATGCTACTTTCTAAGGCTTGTTGTGCGAGATTTTCGAATTCTTCAATATTATAAGCGATCGATCCTCCAGTTCCGCCAAGGGTAAAACTTGGTCGAATAACTAAAGGAAATCCAATTCTATTGGCAACTTCTTTGGCTTCATCAAGAGAATAAGCTCGGTCACTTTGAGGTACATCTATCCCAACTCGTAACATGGCTTCTTTAAATAATTCTCTATCTTCCGCTTTACTAATGGCTTCCGGTGAAGCTCCCAGTACTTTTATACCATATTTTTTAAAAATTCCTTGGTTTTCCAGTTGAACAGTGAGGTTCAAAGCGGTTTGCCCACCTAAGATAGGTAAAAAAGCATCGGGTTTTTCCCGGGCAATGATTTTCTCTATTACCTCAGGGATGAGCGGTTCAATGTAGGTTCGATCAGCCATTTCCGGATCGGTCATAATTGTTGCCGGATTACTGTTAATCAAGATTATTTCATATCCTTCACTCTTGAGAGCTTTACAACCTTGGGTACCAGAATAGTCGAACTCACATGCTTGACCTATTGTGATTGGACCAGAACCAACGATGCAGATTCGATGAATATCATTATTTCTTGGCACAATATTCCTCCATCATTTTGACAAACTGATCAAATAGATATGTTGTATCATGGGAACCCGGTGCCGCTTCTGGATGAAATTGAACGGAAAAAAGCGGATATTTACAATGCTTTATCCCTGCTAAAGTATTATCGTTGAGGTTGATGTGGGTTATTTTGAGATCTGACATGGGAAGTGTATTGACATCCACCACAAAGCTGTGATTTTGAGTGGTAATATAGACTTTTTCATTCAAAAGATCTTTTACCGGATGATTTCCACCATGATGGCCGAACTTAAGCTTGTAGGTTTTCCCACCCAAAGCTTGACCAATGATTTGATGACCTAAACAGATTCCAAAAACTGGTAATTTTCCAATAATTTCCTGAACTAATTCAACCGCATAATGAAGAGCGGCTGGATCTCCGGGACCGTTGGACAGAAGGACACCATCAGGACTGTCTTTAATGAGTTGATGAGCAGTGGTTTTGGCTGGATAAACCTTCACTCGGCAACCTCGAGCAGCTAATTGTCTTAATATATTGTATTTAACACCAAAATCTATTACCGCTATGGTGTAATTGCCTTCTGATTGCCAAAAATAAGGTTCTTCGGTAGTCACTTCTTTAGCCAGGTCAACACCTACCAAGGGAGGTCCTTGAATGGCTTTCTGAACCAGCGAATCTGGGTTAAGGTCTTCGGTTGAGATAACTGCTTTTAAAGCTCCCTTTTCCCGAATGTGACGGGTAATTGCTCGAGTATCAACTCTTTCCATCCCAATGATTCGACAACGGATTAAATACTCGTCCAAGCTTTCTTCAGCTCTCCAATTACTATACAAAGGACTTTTTTCTCTTACAATGAAGGCTTCTAATTGAGGTTGTGAAGATTCTCCATCTTCTGAATTTAAACCGTAGTTTCCAATTAAAGGGTAAGTCATGGTAACAATTTGACCACAATAAGAAGGATCTGTTAATATCTCTTGATAACCGGTCATGCTGGTGTTAAAAACAATTTCACCAAACGCTTCTCCGGTTGATCCAAAAGAGTGTCCCCAAAAACACCGACCATCTTCCAGAGCTAATAGCGTTTTCATTTATCTAAAACACCCTCCGACTAATATAACATGCTTGTCAAGCCCTTTATCTCAAAAAACATTTGTGAATAAAACTATCTCTACCAGGTGACAACAGGTAAATGGAGCCACCATAAGCTCTTCCCTTTAGAGATCTGTAGAATTATCATACCCTTTCTTTTTTATTTTTCTATGAAAATAGAAACAAAATCTATTTCCTATTTAGATAAATTTCTTGTTTTTAGCTTCAGGAATGAACTTTTCATTCATGCGCTGTCAAGAATAATAAGAATTTCATCGAGAGAATCAATCATCCAATCAGGACGGAATTCTTTTAGGATGTCTTCTCCATGCATTCCCTGGGTATACCCTACCACACCAACCCCAGCAGATTTTCCGGCGATTATATCATAATGAGTATCACCAACAAATAAAGCTTCTTGTGGAGATATTTTTAAATGAGCTAAAGCGTACCAAACGCCTTCTGGCGATGGCTTGGGCTGGATACCCAAAGAAAGGTCAATAACAACATCAAAAGATACCGGAAAGGGCAGTCTATCAATCAGTCTTTTTGCTGACCTTCGGTTGGTGACTATTCCAACCTGAATATTCTTTTGCACCAAGATGTCTAAGAGTTCAAAAGACTCAGGATTGATACTTATGTCTTCAGGCTGTTCCAAAAAAAACTCCCGATACAAATTGGCACCTTTTTCTGGATCGGGGAATTGTAAAACCGAAAAAGCTTCAACCATTGAAAGTCCGATTGTCCCTCGAATCATTTCTTCTTCGGGTTGGCATAGGTTATGCATCATAAAACATTTTTGGATTCCCTTAATAATGGCCTTTTCGGCAAAAATTAAAGTACCATCAAGATCAAATAAAACTGCCTTAATCATGTAAATTGGGTAATTGGTGCGGATTTCTTGACACCCAGTTATAATAGAGACTGGCCGGGAGAAAGTAACCGAGGTATCTCCAATTCCACAAAGCTCGCTTCATTATTTTTGGTAAAGTATAAAATTTTCGATATAACTCATTGTGTTCAAATTGGAGTTCTTGTGGGGTCATTTTAGCTGGTTGATAGACGACATGAGAAAAATCATAATTAGTCCAATTGTAGGAAAAGATTCGGTTGGTATCTTTAAATTTTTCATAAACTTCAGTTCCTGGTAAGGGGGTCAGAATATTAAAGGTAGCAAAATCAATTTTGGTATCTTCGATAAACTTCAGGGTATTATCAAAAACTGATATATCATCGTTATCAAAACCAAAGACAAAGGAACCAACTACCATAATATGATGTCGGTGGAAATTTTCAATTAATTTCTGGTACTTTTCTATGGGATTAAACTGCTTATGCATCTCTTTTAAATTCATTTCGTTAACCGATTCGAAGCCAACAAATAGACAGATACAACCGCATTTTTGGGCAAGGCTAATTAATTCTTCATCTTCAGCCATCTTAACCGTTCCCTGACTCACCCACTTTTTCTTTAATGGAATTAACGCGCGAAAAAGTTCTTTCGAGTACTTTGGATTCCCAACAATGTTATCGTCCAAAAAGCCAATCATCTTCGACCGACAGCGGCTTACTTCTTCAATAACGTTTTCAACCGGTCGATGGCGATAACGCCTTCCATTGAAAGTAGAAACCGAGCAAAAACCACAATTATGAGGGCACCCGCGGGTTGTTTGAAAAACATTTTTTAACAAGTAACCTTTCCCTAGCAAATCTAAACGCGCTGGTGGAAGGTCGGTTAAACAAGGAAGCTCTTCATTTTTGTAAAACCTTTGTAATTGACCTTGTTGAAAATCATCTAAAACTATTTTCCATAAATTTTCAGCTTCACCAATGACAACACAATCGGCATGTTGAATAGCTTCATCAGGAAGAGCAGAAGGATGAATACCTCCTAAAACAACTTTTTTATTTCTTTTTCGAAACTCATCGGCAATTTGATAAGCACGAACTGAGGTTGCGGTCATGGCTGTTATGCCTATCAAATCATAATCGCTATTAAAATCTATTTCATGTAATCTTTCGTCGATGATAGTAACCGAGTGCTCTTTAGGGGTTAACCCGGCTATTATGGTAAGGCTTGCTTGCGGGAAAGGAACTAGGATTGCCTTTTTTTTCGACGCCCTGATTGACTCAGGCGCAATTAATAATATTTTCAATTGTTTCCTCCTTTATTTTGGGAGGGGTTATAACATAGGTTCCGTCATTCCCCAATGGAGATCTCTTTTATTGATCGTTTCTTTGATGTTTGCTAGAAACCGTTTAACCTCATTCCTATCCACAGAACAGTAAATATAAATAAATATTTCCAACCAATAAAGTAGTCTTTCCTCTTCTTGGGAAAAACCCGAATGATATTATACACTATTCTTTAAAATACCGTTATTAAAGATAAAAAATTTTTGCGTGGTCGAATAATTTTTTCTCCGCATGTTGATAGGAAATTCTATCCCTATTTCGGCTTCTCGACCCTTCCCCTGGAAAAGAAATTTATATTTTAACTCTGGTTATTTCTCCATAATAGACTGAATGAAAATCTCCCGAAGAATAATATTCACGAAGGATTTCCGGAATAAAATTTGTTTCTATAACCTTGGTTTTTTGAACTATAATGCACTCAAAATGAATAGGGCATTCTTTAATGATTGGAACAGAAAAGTCTTCGTTATATATAGGAGTAAAAGCTGTACTTTTAAATTTATCAACTGTCGCTCCTGAGACACTCCCACACCAGTTTATTTCTCTTTTCATGTTATCAGTCGGAACACACACCGTAAAGGAGGGGTTTTCCTCAATATGAATAAATGAAAAACGAGAAGGCCTTACCAAAACCGATATAATAGGCCGTCCCCAAATTATTCCTCCCTGCATCCATCCAATGGTCATAATATTCGGTTTCCGTTCTTTTCCTTGAGTAACCAGAAAAACCCCACTGAGTCTTTCAATTGCTTGATAAGATTCAGTTAGGGCTTTTTTCCACAGAGCTTGATTGAGAGACATAGAACATCCTCCTTGACCTATTTAATTAAACCGATGATAATAAAATACATTGTTTTAATCTTATCATTATTCCGAGATCAATGAAAATTCTTCTTCTTTTTTGTTTTAATGGAGAAAAGCTATTAGAAATAGACACTATTCTATTGAACAAATTGAATATTTCGGAATATATTTGGTATCGAATTGAAACGCATTAATTGTACAATACAATCAATGATAAAAAAACAGAAAGAGAGAAAACTATGGATGAGCTTTTTTATTTTCAAAAGGCTACAGATATTTCTTGTACTTGTGGTGAAACTCATCGCATTTTAACCCAAAAAACCATCGTTGATCACTCGCTTTTAGAGCAGATACCACCCATTCTAAACCAGCTTAATTTGGGAAAGAAATGCTTGATCGTTTTTGACGAAAATACCTACCAGGCAGCTGGGCAAAAAATTGTAACAATATTAAACCAAGAAAAATATGAAACAATTCCTCTTTTACTTTCTCATAACTCTCCGACTCAATACTTAGAGCCTGACGAAGACACCCGACATCAGGTTGGAACTGGTTTAAGATACCAACCAGATTTTATGATTGCAGTTGGTTCAGGAGTTATTAATGACCTGGTAAAATTCGTTGCCCATCGGTCTCACCTTCCTTATGTAGTAGTTGGCACCGCAGCATCAATGGATGGATATCCTTCCCTTGGCGCGCCCATGTTGGTAAATGGATACAAAATCACTTTTGAAGCAACCCCTCCCAAAGCGATTTTTATGGACCTCGACGTATTGGTAGAAGCTCCCTTAGACCTTCTCCAATCAGGCTTTTCTGATTTAATCGGGAAAACTACGGCCAACTCCGACTGGGTTCTGCGTCATCAGCTTCAAGATGAATATATTTGTCAGTATTCCTGGGACTTAGTCAAGGAAGCCCTTCGGATTTTGTGGGAGTCTGCCGACCAAATCCCTCAACGAAAATCCGAAGCCGTCAGAGCTTTATCCATTGCTCTTCTCAACTCAGGTTTTAGCATGGCACTGGTTGGTGATTCTCGACCAGCTTCAGGTGCTGAACATCTCATCGCTCATTACTTAGAAATGATTAGTCTTTCCCGGGGAGAAAATACCTCTCTTCACGGTTTAAGGGTGGGAGTTGCCACTCTCTTTATCCACAAAATGTATCAGAGATTTTTAAAAGAAATTGATACCATCGATTGGGAGAAGATTGCTTCTCCCCACCCTATTCGGGTAAACAAGGAAATCTTACAGGAAAAATTTGGTTCTCTCTATCCATCGGTCGAAAAAGAAGCAACTCAAAAAATCACATCTCCAATGGTTTTTACCGATTCTTTCAAAAAACCGGGATTTACCAATCATCTGCGACAAATGATATCAGAAAAACTATTTGCTATACCTGATGTTGAACAAGCTTTAAAACGATCGAAAACCCCATCAACTTTTGAAGAGCTAGGTTTTCCGCGATCCTTAGTGAAAGACTCTTTTCTTTTCTCCCGCTTTGTAAGAAGCCGAATTACGATATTAGACATCCTCGACCAAGCTGGTCTCTTAGAAGAATACGTTGAAGAATTTTTATAAAAATAACGCAACCCAGTATAAACCCTATTATCTGGGTTGCGTTCAAAACCTTCGATTAAAAAATATAAGAATTTAAAAGGTTTTCAATTTCAGCTTCCGACAACTCTGATTGATTATAGGTATAGGCAACCTCACCAGATTTATTGATGAGCAATAAGGCCGGTATTCCAGAACCGAAGAATCGATGGTAGACATCCCGGTTATAATCATCAAGAACAGGAAAGGTTAACCCATAATTTGATTGAAATTCACGTAATTGCCCAATTGAGCTTGATACTCCAACTCCTAAAACGATTAAGTTTTGACTCTCTTTATACTTCATATAGAGATTTTGGATTCGAGGCATTTCATTGCGGCAATGGGAACATAAAAAACCAAAAAAGGCGACCAATACCGGTTTCCCGCGAAATTCACTTAGTGAATATTGGTTTCCATCAAGATCAGAGAGAGTAAAATCGATTGCATTAGGAGAAACATAAGGAGTCGGCGAAGGATCGGCGGGAGATCCAGGCGTGGGGCTTGGTTGATATGGGTTATCAACCAAAAAACATCCGGGAAGCAAAATAAAAATGAACAAAAATAAAGGGATATACTTCAGTAGCTGATTTTGCTTACCATTCTTCAAGGTGAAATCACTCCAATCTTTTTATTTAGTCAACAATATACTTATTATAATATTCTCAATCTTCGGTTATAGAATTTCCAGTGTTCCCACCTCCTAATACTGTATCAATATCCCTTTTTAAGAAATTCAATGCTTCACTTGGTGGATTTGGTTGGGTCGATTTTAACTGATTTTCGAGATAGAGATGAAAAACCTCATCAGTATACACCTTTATTTGACTTAAAGTATTTGGATTTATGGATTTCTGTTGAGAATTTAATAAATTCAAAAAAGCAAAAAGTATCTTTTCGTAATTACCTAAAACCATTGGGGCAAGTTCCATTGAATATTTATAATCTTTCCAGGCTTCATCTACTTCTCCTTTTAAAAGAAAAAGATCTGCTCTATGCCGATAGTACTCATAATTATAAGGCTCTATATTTAAAGCTTTTTGATTTTTCTCCAAGGCCAGGTTCAAAAATTCCTCCTTTTTTGTTTGTAAATAAATATCGGAAGATAAATTGCTCAATTGATATAGGACATTATCGTGCCAGGGATTGAGGCGGACGGCTGTTTCCCAGGCTTTCGCTGAATGAACGAAATCATTCCCAGCTCGATATTCATTCCCTGATTGGTAATAATACTCGGCATTCCCCAAAAAAATGCTTAAAATAAAGAAAATAAGCGTTAACAGCAAGGGAATTATTAATGGAATAGAGAGTTTTAGCTTTTGTAAAGGATAAAAACTCAGCAAAAGGCCTAGAAGTGTCCAAGCAAAAATATGATAAGCGCCCATGGCAAAATTTAAGTCAATGCTGCTATGTAAAAAAATTAAAAAGACCCCGGCTCCCAAGTAAGGGATTATTGATATAGACTGATTTTGGTTTGTGGAAATTATACAAATATACAATGAATAGAAAAGTAAAAATAAAAGGGGAACCAATCCCAAGACTCCTGATTCAACCAAAGTATTTAAATAAAAGGAATGAGGGAACTTAGTATAATAGGTATGAGACTGAAAGGAGAAATACCGTGCTGCCCAACCCCCACCGCCCCAACCCAAAAGAGGCTTTTTTTGAATCATTTTTAAAGCATCACGGTAAAAAGTAAATCGATAAATAACATTTTTTGTTTCAAAGCTGATATCTCTTCCCTTTTCTCCAAATCCTCGAACAAAAGTGAAGTTCTTTACATCGAATTGAATAAAAAAAACGAAAAAACATTCTATTCCCAAGATTACTAATAGAATTAGAAAAAAAACCAGTTTTTTATTGATTTTATTCACCAAGAAAATTTGTTGATTAGGTAAAAACAAAAAGCTTAACAAAAAGAAGGAGCCCAATCCAATCAAAAACAAAACTAAAAAATCGAAGGGAAGAGCTTGAGACAAACACCTATCCAACTCTATCTGTAAAAAAATGCTTGGCAAGAACAATGAAGATAAAATTAAAACAACTGAAGTTATGTATTCTTTTTTTCTGACTAAAATAAAAAGAAATAGAAGTGTAATTAAAAAGATAAGATTTGTGCCTCTCGAAAAAGCAAAAAGAAAACCAAAGAAAATCAAAAATAAAAGAACACCATTTATCAGCTTTTTCCACCAATTTTTTTCTTGAAGGTAAATAAAAATTCCTAAGAATAAACAAACAGCAAAAAAAGATGCCGAGGTGTTTTGATATTGAAAGGCAGTGGCCAATCTTCCGGAAAAATATAAACCCCAAAAACTCATTCCTAAAAAATTTTGAAATCTTTCCGGAATAAAGTGGAAGGCATCAAAGATTGCCAAAAGCGATAATACACCAGCATTACAGACCATTATTTGAATTAAGAACATTTTTAATGATTTCTTTTGGAACAATTCCAATATCAACCAAAAAAGAAATGCCCACGCTATATAGCTGATAAAGGCAATTACTGAAGAATATTTACTGGAAGCTACTATAATCGTAAAAAGGTATACTATTGCTAATAAGAAAAAGAACATTTCCGGAAGGCTTAATTGGAAAAGTCTTTCTTTCTTTCGTACCATTGCCAGAAGATAAATAAGAAAGGCTAAAAAAATGAGAGTCAAAAATGGGAGTTTGTAATAATCAGGATAGATACCCCGGTAATAAGGAGAAAGGATTACAATGAATAGAACCAAAAAAAACGAAAGCTTCTCGGTAATTGAGGTCATTCCTTAATTTCCTGAAGTTGGTTTTTTAATTCTTTCAGAATCTCATTGTAAGTAGTGGTTTTCTTTACTGGTCTTAATGAATTATCCAAAAAAGCTGTAAATATATCATCGATACGCAAACCCTTTTCTAAATAATGAATAGCTTTTCTTTTATCAGATTGCATAAGGTAAAAATCAGCAACCGATAGACAGGTTTGTAGATAGTGCTCATAGGTTGTAGATATAAAGGGTGCTAAATAAATGGCTTTTTCAAATTCATTCAAACCAGTTTCAAAGTCTCCTTTTTCTACCCTTAAAACTGCTTTATTTTCTTGATATCGATAATCAAAAGGGGAATAGCCGGTAGCTTTTTCACTATGATATTCACTTTTTATTCTCAACTCTGCTTGCTTTTGGGTATTAAACAATTCCCGGTAATAAGTACTTAAAAGATAATGGCTTTGAGAATTGAAAGGAATCGAATTGACTGCTTTTTGATAGTATTGAATAGCTTGATTGATATCATCATGAGCTGCAAAATATCCGCCCCAAATTTTTGCCCGTTCTCCAGAAATCAAAAATAGGGAAAAAATCATTAAAAAAATAACCCCGGAAAACAACACCCAATTGGGTATTTTCATTTCAAATAAATGTCGATTTTTGATGGTGATTTGCTGAGATCGAGTTATTTGGTTGATGAAAGCAATAAACACCCAAATGCCAAAATAAAAAGAACCAAGAGCAAAATCAACATCAATGAATCCATGAAAAAATCCCAAAAACACTGCAGCTCCCAATCCTAAAACGAAAAGAGTATCCCAATTATCACTATTCACCTTTTTGCAACGATAAATTTGATAAAAAAGGCCAATTATTAACCCAATTGTTGCTAACAAACCAATAATGCCGATTTCAATCATCACTTGAAGAAAATAATTGTGAGTGTTTTCGCTAAAATAGGGATAGGATTGATGGGCAAAATAACAAGCTTCCCATCCTCCTCCTCCCCAACCAACGGTTGGTCGGGTTTGGAATATTTTTAAACCATCTCCATAAAAAATCCATCTTTCTTGAGAAATGATGGTGTTGAGAGTGATTTGCCGAAAACGATCACCCAAGAAGGCTGGTTTTAGTCCCAAAATAATTAAAATAACGAGAACAAGAGCAACACCAATTCCAACTGTTAAATAGGAGGTACGAATTGATGGTTTTGATAGGTTGATCAACTTTTTCCATAGGAAGGAAAGCAAATAGATGCTAAAAGCCTGTAAAAGACTCCCTAATAAGAGGAAACCAAAAAACTGACCGGGTAAATTGTTGAATAAAAAATTTTCCAAGCTCGGAGTAAAAAGTATTGTCCAAATAAATGCGACCATGAGAATAAGAAGATGCTTTATCTTCTCTTGCCTTTTCAATAAAAGGAATAAAACCACCGAGGTTATGATAAATACCAACAAAGCTCCCCGGGAATAGGTAAAATATAATCCAGTTTGAAGAAAAAAAAGTATAAACCCCCAAAAACTGAGATAAACCGGTTTTTCTTCCAAAAAATGAATAAGAATCAAGGTTATTATCGCCATTGCAAGATAAGCAGCAAAGGTATTTGGGTATTGCATAGTTGAATGCAAACGACCTGATGCTGCCAAAAAAAGATCTTTCATGCTCATCCCCAATGGTCGAGACAGAGGATTAATCCACCCAAATCGGTAGAAAAACCCCAGCAAAACCAGTAAAACAGCATTGATATTGAATGTTATTAAAAGAATTTTTTTTGAATGCTTGGTCAGGAATAAATTTGTGACCAAAAGAAAAAAGATAAAGTAAGCTACACTACTAAAAAATTCACGAAAAGCCATCCCCTGGTCCGCAGCCCAAAAAATACTGAGACCATATAATAAAACGGTAAGGAGGAAAAAATATTCGACGGGAGTTTTTATAGTAATTACTTTTCTTTGGTAAGCTATTTGATAGAAAAAATAAATAATGGCAAGGAGGAAAACCGCCAAAAAAAAGGGATATCTTTCGTAATCAAAATATAAACCCCGGTAATAAGGGGATAAAAGCACAATCAGCAATAAACCATATTGAAGAAATTTTTCTAAAAGTGGAAGAGTTCTTTCGGGAGATTCGACTACAGGAAGCTTTGACTTGGTTATTTTTACCGTCTTTATCTTTTTCTTAGCTGCCATTTTATCTTTCCTTCTCCAGTTTTCTCTCTATTTTATTGAATATAAAATGAATTTTCAATGGGATTATACAGTATATTGGTTTTGAATAGCTTTCCCTAATAAAATTCTATCCTGTTCTCCCTGGATAAATATAGGAAGAATCCTTCCATAATCAGAAGCCAAAATTCCCTCCCCTCGAACTGGTATGTAATTATCAGAATAACCAGTTACCACATGGTTTTCAGTGGTTGCCTCAACCAATACTGATAATGTTTTTCCAATAAAAGACCGATAATATTTGATTTGGCTATTGTAAATAATTTTTAATAACTGTGCTTCTCGGTCTTTTTTGGCTTGAAAAGGAACCCCTTCAATCTTATCCCACTGGGAAGCAGGAGTAAAAGGACGTGGAGAATAAACAAAAACATGAGCACGGGAAAAACCGATTTCCTGACAAAATTCAATTGTTTCAGTAAACAGTTTTTCCGATTCCCCAGGGAATCCTACAATAATGTCAGTACTAATTGCTATATTTCTATCATAACTCCGAATTAATTCTACTAGTTCTCTATAAAATTGAGTGGTATAACCCCTTCCCATCTTTAATAAAACTTCATCACTCCCACTTTGGAGAGGGATATGAAAATGCGGGCATACTCGAGGGATCAAAGAAAAATATCGATCCAAAAACTTTTTATCAATCAGAAACGGCTCAATAGAACTTAAACGATAGCGAACGATATTGGTTGCTCTTATCAATTCTTCCAGTAATTCAATCAGGGTAGTATGATTACTCCCAAAATCATACCTTCCTAAGTTAATACCACACAAAACAATTTCATGAACACCTTTTCTTTCTAAATGAATTGCTTGGTGAATTATTTTTTCTGGTTCTTCACTCCGAACAGCACCACGGAGGTGGGGTACAATACAATAATTGCAGAAATGATCACATCCATCCTCGATTTTTAACCAGACCCGAGCCCGTTTGGTTTCTGGTATGACTTTTTCTGAGAAAGAATCATCCCAAGGTAAATTGAGTTTTTCCATTACCTTTTTGATCTTCTCTGGAGAATCAATAACCTGGAGACGAGGCTGAGGAAGTGGAAATTGACGGGTATACAAAGGGCTATAACACCCAATAAGAATAACTTGTGATGTTTCATTATTCCTTAAAGCTCGGCTGATCCATTGACGAGTTTTTTTTTCCGACATCTTGGTCACTGCGCAGCTATTAATAATGTACCAATCAGCTTGATCCTCGAAAGGAACCAAAGAAATATCTTCACTTTTTAATAGTGCAGCAAGAATATCACTTTCTGACTGATTTACTCTACATCCGAGAGTTTTAATAGCAATTTTCATGTTTCGATTCCAGGCTGGCTATACTCACAATACTGGCATATAAAGCAGCAGTTTCACTTCGTAGAATTTGGTTGGAAAATCTTAAAAAACAAACTTTGGGAAGAGAATGAAGCTGTTCTTTTTCACCTTCACTAAAATCACCTTCCGGGCCAACAATAATTTGCAAAGAAAATGAACTTTGTTCTTTTAAATAATCCGATATTGATTCCGAGGAACTAAAATCACCAATAATAGTATTCAGGTTATTGCTTCGGCAGTGAGTGAGAAAATCAGACCAATTTGTAATCACTTTAAGAATAGGAAAACGTATTCTTCCTGATTGCTTCGCTGCTTCGATAATAATCTTTCTCCAACGTTCTTCTTTCGTTGAAGAAATACGTTCACGAACACATCGCTCACAATAAAAAATTCCAATACCAGAAACACCAACTTCGACCAATTTTTCTATGAGCCATTCTAAACGGGACCAATTTTTTAGAAGAGGTTGCCATATCCACAGCTGATAAGCATTGTCTTCTTTTTTTACCTTTCCAACAACTTCGACTTGGGCTAATTGCGAAACAAATCCTTTAAATATGCCTGAATATAAACTACCTAATCCATCTGATAACAGAATCTCGGTTTCAGGCTGAATTCGATTGGTTTTGAGGTGAAGACTTTCTTCATGGCTAAGAGCAAGAATAGTTGATTGGTTTATTTCTGGATGGTAATAAAATCGACTCATTCTAATTTTTCTAACCTTCAGTGCTGGTGAAAGCTTCTTTTATTCGTTCAAAAATTCCACCTGATTTTTTATTTTTTTCCTGACCTTCTAATTCGGCCAATTGCTCCATCAGTTTTTTATATTCACCGGTTAATCGTCTTGGTATGCGAAGCTTGAGTTGAACAAACTGGTCACCCCGTGAACCGTTACTTGGATCAACTAAACCCTTACCTCTTAACTTTAAAACTGAATGAGTGTCCGTCCCGGGTGAAATTTTAATTTTCTCCATGCCTTGTATGGTAGGAACTTCGATTTCATCACCTAAAACTAGCTGGGTATAAGTCACCTCGGCATCAAAGAAGAGATTTTTGCCTTTCCTCTCTAAGATTTTATGTGGTTTTACTGTTATTGAAACATACAAATCCCCAGCTGGACCATCGTTTTCCCCGGCTTCTCCTTCCCCGGATACTCGAAGTCGATAGCCACTATCAACTCCAGCTGGAAATTTTAATTTTAGTTTCCGGGTCGTTTTCACCTTCCCTGAACCATGACATTTCTGACAAGTATCTTCAGCGACATAACCTTTTCCGTGACAAAAATTACAAATACGTGAAGTCACTATTGAACCAAAAATTGAAGTTTGAGTATGTTTAATTTCTCCGGTACCTCGACAATGAGGACAGGAGACTTTCTTTTTCCCACCAACTCCCTGGCATTCCTTACAGAATTCTATTCTTGAATATTCAATTTCTTTCTCCACTCCAAAAGCGGCTTCTTCAAATTCAAGCGTAACATCAACATTGATATTTGCCCCTTTCGTTGGACGGGATGCTGAGTCTCTTCGTCGTGATCCGGTAGAACTTCCAAAAAACATATCAAAGATGTCACCAAAACTTCCAAAATCTCCAAACGGATCAAAGTCTTGCCCAAAACCTCCTCCACCATAACCGGCTTGAGCACGGGAGTCAAAAGCGGCATGGCCAAAACGATCATAAGTAGTCCGCTTTTCCGTATCAGAAAGAACTTGGTAGGCTTCATTGATTTCTTTAAATTTTTCAACCGTATCTTTATTTCCAGGATTGGCATCAGGATGGTATTGTCTTGCCAGCCTTCGATAGGATTTCTTTATCTCTTCTAAGGAAGCGTTACGATTCACTCCCAAAACTTCGTAATAATCCTTTTTCATGCACAAATCACCTTTAATTATTTCCATATTATTCGGAGAAGAATACGATTACTTTATATCAATTTTGTAAAAAAATCAAAGAAGTTCAAATAATTAATAGTATTGAAGATCAATGGGGAGATTTAATAAAAAGAAAATCCTTAGGCCAAACTATTATTTGACCCAAGGATTTTCCATCACTTACTTCTGATCATCATCAACTACTTTATAATCTGCATCAACCACATTATCATTTTCTTTATTCGTATCCGAACTTGTTTCAGCTTTTGCTCCCGCTGCCTCACCAGGACCCTGCTGGCCAGAGGTTTGTCGGTATAGCTCCTGAGCTAAAGCATGAGAAGTTGATTGGAGTTCATCCATTTTACGTCGAATATCAGCAACGTCATCACCTTTCACAGCTTCCTTGAGGTCATTCAAAGCAGCTTCAGCTTTACTCTTCGTTTCAGCTGACAACTTGCCTCCTGACTCTCTCAAGGTTTTTTCTACTGAATAGGTCAGGTTTTCTGCTTGGTTTTTCAACTCAATTTCTTCTTGCTTTTTCTTGTCCTCTTCGGCATGAAGTTCTGACTCTCGCAACATACGATCAATGTCTTCTTTCGATAAACCACTGGAAGCTTTTATTGTTATGGCTTGTTCTTTATTAGTCGCCAAGTCTTTGGCCGATACATGGAGAATTCCATCAGCATCAATATCAAACTTGACTTCAACCTGAGGAACTCCCCGTGGTGCCGGTGGAATTCCAGACAGCTGAAATTTTCCAAGAGAATTATTATCTTTTGCTAAAGGCCGCTCTCCCTGGAGCACCTGAATCTCAACTGTTGTTTGATTATCAGCAGCTGTGGTAAAAACTTGACTCTTCGAAACCGGCACTGTCGTATTCCGCTCAATGATACGAGTAAAAACTCCTCCCAAAGTTTCAATTCCCAAAGAAAGTGGAGTTACGTCTAGCAGAAGAACGTCTTTTACTTCTCCTTTTAATACTCCAGCTTGAATAGCTGCTCCATCAGAAACTACTTCGTCGGGATTGACTCCACGTTTTGGTTCTTTCTGGAATATCCTTTTGACGACTTCTTCTACCTTTGGCATTCGGGTCATACCACCAACTAAAATGACTGTATCAATGTTTTCTGGCTTAAGGCCAGCATCTTTCATTGCCCGTTCACAGGGTTCAAAGGTACGTTCAATAAGATCTGCGGTTAACTGCTCTAATTTTGCTCTAGTGATAGTCATCACTAAATGTCGAGGCCCAGATGCATCGGCAGTAATAAAGGGTAAATTCACTTCGGTTTGGAGCGAACCGGATAATTCAATTTTGGCTTTTTCAGCGGCTTCTTTTAAACGCTGCAGAGCCATTTGATCTCCCCGAAGATCGATGCCTTGATCTTTACGAAACTCTTCAATAATGTAATCCATTACTCTTCGGTCGAAATCGTCACCACCAAGGAATGTATCTCCCGAGGTGGATTTTACCTCAAACACACCTTCACCAATTTCAAGAATTGAAATATCAAAAGTCCCGCCACCTAAATCATACACGGCTATGACTTCCTCTTTTCCCTTTCCCAAACCATAAGCCAATGAAGCTGCGGTTGGTTCGTTTATGATTCTTTTTACTTCAAGTCCGGCAATTTTCCCAGCATCCTTGGTTGCCTGACGCTGATTATCATTAAAGTACGCCGGGACAGTGATAACTGCTTCGGTTATTTTTTCTCCTAAGAATTCCTCGGCATCCTCTTTCATTTTCTTTAATATCATTGCTGATATTTCGGGAGGAGTGTATACTCGATCTCCAATTTTTACAGCAGCTTCTCCATGTTTTCCGGGTACAATTTCATAAGGAAGTACTTTACGCGCCTTTTCAACCTCTGGATCATCATAACGTCGACCCATTAAACGCTTTATAGAATAAATGGTATTCTTTGGATTGGTTATTGCTTGTCTTTTGGCTAACTGACCAACCAATATTTCGCCATTTTTAGTAAATGCAACAATTGAGGGTGTTAAACGAGAACCTTCTTTATTGGGTATAATGGTTGGTTGACCACCCTCCATATAAGCCACAACAGAATTGGTTGTTCCCAAATCAATACCGATTACTTTTGCCATAGTGTTTGCCTCCTTTACCTTTCTTTCTCATTTTTATCCCAACGATTAACCGATACCTGAGCTGCACGTAAAACTTCTTCATTCAACATATATCCTTTTCTTAACTCATCGACAATCGCATAATCCTCATAATCAGGGGATGAAATCGTCATCATTGCCTCATGATACTTTGGATCAAACTTTTCACCCAGGGTGGTTATCTGTCGAACTCCTTCTTTTTCCAAAATATTTAAAAGTTTGCGATAGATTAGCTCAGCTCCTTCTACGTAAGACTGATGGACTTCATTTTTTTTACTTTCAAGAATGGCATTATCCATATCATCCATTACCGGAAGGATTTTGAGCATTAAATCTCTATTGGATGATTTTATAAAGCTATCCCGAAATTGCCTTTCCCTCTTCCGATAGTTTTCAAACTCTGCCTTTAATGATTTTAAGTTTTTCAAATATTCTTCTGATTTCTTTTGGTATTCTTCGGCGTTGTTACGGTATTCTTCACAAATATTTTTTAATTCTTCCAAAGAAATCTCATCACAACCCGATGTATCATTTTTATTAACGACCTTCGGTTCCTCCTTCTGGTTGTTCATTCTAATATCACCGTCCTTATTTATTTCATCCTCTTTCTGCCTTGTCATGGTCGTGACCTTTAAAATTTTACCATCTTAGACTATCGTATTTAATCACTTATTTTCTTATTTGTCAAGTAAGGTCAAACTATAAAATTTAAAGAAATTTTTTGCTTGGTTGTCTAATTTTTTCAATATTATGGTTCTTCTGAATTCATTTCTATTAATCCTTTTATCATCACTCGTTTCGGTCTTTTCACTCATTACTTCTTCTCAATTAATCATCACTGTCTTTCAGGAATTGCTTGTATCAATAATTGATTTATTTTAAACTAATAAAGGGTTGGAGTTGTGAAATAAGGAGGGGAACTTGATGCGGTTCAAAAATGATCGGTGCCTTGTTTTTTTAGGTATTTTTTTATTCATAGGTTTATTTTTCCTTTCCCTGCCAATCATCAATTCAGCTTTTGCTCAAATACCAAACACTATAGTCTGGAATTTAACCGATTTCGTTGGGCAGGAAAACGATATCCGATTAGAAGGACATAAAGCTTCTTATAGCTTTTTTTTGCCCAACTTTAAAGGAGTAAACTGGGATGAAACTCGGCTAGCTTTAAAAATTTGGTTTTCAGAAGCATTAAATCCAGAAAGTCGAGTGTCCCTTCTCATCAATGATCAATTAGTCTACACCCGGCTTTTAAAAAATATCCCATTACAACCCGATTGGGTTGCCTATCTTGATATCCTAATTCCTGAAACCGCTTTAAAGACGAATGAACGCTTCATAAAAATTGAAATTCAACCAACTCTTTTTATTGGTAACCACCTTGGTGAGGATATTTCTTCTGGAAATCTCTGGATTATCATCAAAAAAGAAAGCTTTATAACCTTTAAAACGAAAACCGATTGGATTCCCCAAACTATTGATGACTTTCTGAAAAGTATTAAAGAAACAATAACTCTAATTCTTCCTCCCCAACCTTGGTCGGATCACATGCTTCAATCCTATTTCACCCTCTATGCTTTTCTTCATAAAATTCATCGAGAACAACCTTTTCGAATCCAAACTATTATTGCTCCTTCTCAACTTTCCTCCGCAGATTCTAAACAAAGCTACCAAATATATCTTTTAGAAAACTCTGTAAGTGATTATCAACTTTATGGGAAAAAACTTTTTTTAACCGCTGAAGGAGTAAAAACTATATCAGCTGAATTACACAGGTTCATGATTGGTACCAGCGGAAAAACCTTCTATTCCACCGAAGAAAAAAAATCTTTCCAGCCTCAAAAAATAACTTTCTCCCATTTAGGATATTCTTCTTTCAAGTTAGAGGGATTTGGTAATATGGAGAAAAACCTTCGTTTTTATTATTCTGACCTTTCAAAATATCCAACTTCATTGACTCTTCGGCTTTTTTTTAACCATACTCCACTTCCTTCAGATTTTAAAGGAGAAGCTCTGATCAAGTTGTCGATAAACTCTCAGCCGGTTTACTCTCAACGTTTAGATGCCAAGAGCGGTGGTCAGTTATTTCCCATTGACCTCTATCTATCAGCTCCACTTCTTAAACCAGTAAATACCTTAACCTTCGGATTAAGCTATTATCCCGATGAAGAGGATTACCGACTGGGAATGATGCCTTTCGAGGGCTTTTTTTCTGAAGACTCGTATTTCCAGGTAAAAAGCGGTAATCATGCTGCCATTTTGTCCAGCTGGAAACCTATTACTGCTGTACCCGGCAACAAAATTAAAATGGTACTTCCTTCTGAGTTGGATGAAAATACCTTGCACATTGCTGCAGAAATTCTCTCCTCAATTCAGCTTTATAATTCAAGGCTGATCCCAGTGGAAATCATTTTTGGGGGAACCCATCCTAATAATCTCCTTAGCCCATCTTCAATCGCTATCGGTTGGAATCCGAATTATTACCCAGAAATGTGGAATTATCATTGGACAAACTTCATACAAATACCAAAGCTGATCGAACACACTTTATCATCTTCAGAATACCTCAATCTTAATCTTCTCCAAAAAATACCTGCTGCCATTTATAATATTACTATTCCCTTTGGTCAATTTGTCCATCAATTTTTCTTTTCTTTCTTATCATACCCCATACCAGTTCAGACCAATCGGAGTGAAAACCATCTTCTTATAATCGTAAGTCCGGAAATAATTCCTAATTATCTTTCTTCAACGGTTTTCTTTGAATCCGGCCAAATGGTTTTGAAAGATTCAATCCAAAGCCAAGCAAACCTTACCACCAGCCTGAATGAACCAATAAGTTGTTTGGTATTTTTTTATCAGAATCACATTCCAGTGATTCTTTTTACAACATCTGGCCAAAAATCGATTGCTGAGAACTATTTTAAGAAACATTTCAACCCCAAAACCACCTTTTTGGGCATCTCGGGAAATTTAGTCATTTTTGAAAAAAATGGAATTATTGATGCAACCTTTCCGGAAAATTCTCCAACCAATGATCCTGATAAATCTCAGGGATTTTTTTCTCAATTTACCTCTAATCAAAGAATTCTTTTTCTCATTATTCTCGGTATTATTATTGCCTTAGTGATAATTTTTTATTATCAAAAAAACCATTTAACAAGCAGTGACAATTGAAGAGAAAATGAATCTTTTTCCTTTGCTTTGCCTGGTGAGAGAGCAAAACCTTTTCATTTCATTTTTCCAATGCAAAGCTTAATCGGTCAATACCTAAATTCTTTGAAACCAGAAGAAAAATTAACTGATTATGATCTTTCTCTCGTCTTGGTAGATAAATATCCTAATTTTAAGTCGCTTAGCGGGTAAATTATTGATCAGCTGCATTTGATACATCTTTTTTCTCGTTTTCTTTCATCTCAGAAATTTTTTTCAATTTCTCATTGGCTATCCTTATTTTTTCATCAACCTGAGCTTTAATTGTTCCGGGTTCATAGGTTCCATCATCAAGAAGTTTTCCCGCCTTCATTCCAGTGAGAATTTCTATAGCTTCATCAACATTTTTTACTGCAAAAACATGGAAAAGACCTTCCCGAACTGCTTGAATAATTTCATCATCTAACATCAGATTTTGAATATTACTGGCAGGAATAATCACTCCTTGCTTTGAAGTCAATCCGCGATTTTTACATAATTGGAAAAACCCTTCAATTTTTTGGTTTACTCCTCCAATGGCTTGTACTTCTCCTTTTTGATTAATAGATCCAGTTACAGCAATATTTTGTCGAATTGGAATCTCACCGAGACTTGAAAGAATGGCACAGGTTTCTGCTAACGAAGCACTGTCTCCTTCAACTCCTTCATAGGACTGTTCAAAACAGATACTGGCTGATATCGAAAGTGGCTTATCTTGAGCGAATGTATGACCTAAATACCCACTTATAATTAATATTCCTTTATCGAAAATTTTCCCACTCATCCGAGATTCACGTTCAATATTTATTAAACCTTGCCGACCTAAATAAGTCTTTACGGTTATTCTTGAAGGCTTTCCAAAACTATAATCACCTAATTCATAAACTGACAGTCCATTGATCTGACCAATAACTTCATTTTCAATATCGATTAAAACTATTCCCTGATCAATCAATTCTTGAATTTTATCCTCGATTTGATTGTGGCGGTTTTTTCTTTCCTTTAAGGTTCGTTCCACATGACTCCGAGTTACTTTTTCAGAATGATCTTGTCTTGCCCAATGATCAGATTCAACCACTATATCTTTGAGATAACCAAACTGGGATACTAGCTTATCTTGATGAGAAACTCTTCGGGAAGCATGTTCTAAAAGACGGGCAACTCCTGAATTTTCAAAAGGAAGAAGATTTTCGTTCTCACATATTTTTTTTACATAACAAGCAAAAGAATGAATGACATCATTATTTTTATCTAACTGAAAATCAAAATCAGCCTTCACTTTAAACAAATCTTTAAAATCTTCGTCATAAAGGGTAAGTAATCGGTAAACCATATCATCTCCAACCAGAATTACTTTTGCATTAAAAGGGTGAGGTTCAGGAGTTAATCCTTGCGGTGCAACCAGGCCAAACTGTTCCCAAGGATCCTCGATTTTAATTTCATGGTTTTTTAACGCTCTTTTCAAGCCTTCCCACACACCAGGATTCATAATCAAATCGCGGAAATACATGATGATGTATCCACTGTTTGCTAAATGGAGAGATCCGGGCTTCAGCATAGTATGGTCACTATAATAAGTTCCCATCATTGCCTTTCGTTCAATTCGACCAAACAAGTTAGTCCAGTTGGGGTGGGACTCAAAAATAACTGGCGGTTCATCCCGATCGGAATTATCAACCAATATATTAATCTTAAAAGGCAAAAAAGGATCTTGTAATCTTTGAAAGGGAAAAAGCTGTGGTGCCGTGGTTGCTTCTTGGGAATCTCGAAAATACTGGAGATAAGTAAGAGTATATTTCTTTATAAAATCAATAAACTGAACGATTTCCGGTTGGTCTTCATAGGGTTGGATACATTCCTTAAAAAGGGGGGTTATGGCAAAATCAGCAATGCGATAATCAAGATCGGAAATTTTATTTTTAAGCTCTATTTCTAACTCATGAATTTTCTCAAAATTATTGTTAATTTCATTTAATAGCGTTCGCCGTCTTTCTTCTATGGTTTCTTTTTCGGTTTCAGATAAAGCAATATATTGCTCTTGTGTCATTGGTTTCCCATCGACCAATGGAACCAAGATTGGCCCCATAGAAGTCATACGAAAAGCAAAATTTTCCTGGAGAGCCATCCGTTCTAATTCCTGAATGATTTGCCGATTCTTTCTTTGCTCCTCATCTATCAAAATTTGTTTCTGATTTTTGTATTCTTCTCCGGCAAAAGCCTTGGGAAGGATTTCTTTGATATTCTTTAAAAGATTTTCTAAACGTATTGATAGCTTTTTACCTTCTCCGGCTGGAATTTTTAACACCCGAGGTCGATCTGGACTACCAAAGTTAAAAATATAACACCAATCAAAAATTTGGGGAAGGATTCTCTTGGCTTGCTGGTCTTTGATCTTTTTCGCAATACAATATTTGATGGCTCCGACTCTTCCTGTTCCTGTAATACCAGTCAAAAATAAATTATATCCAGGTCTCTCCAAATCCAGACCAAATTCAATTGATCGGATAGCTCTCTCCTGCCCAATAAATTCATTATAAGAACATAATTCTGAGGTATATTCAAAACCAAGGCTTTCTGGTTCACAATACCATCGGAGTTGTTCGGATTTTAGTTCTAAATCAGTATTCATCGAACCCCCCTCTTTCTTTTAAGAGTTGAAAACCTTTCTGTTTAAATGAGTTTACCATATTGTTTCTTGGCATTGTTGTTAATAATAGCAAAAAACAAATTGAGGAAAAAGACAATGAGATCCGATAGAATAAAAACGACGATAAAGAGGATGCTTTAATGATAAAATTAAAATTATTCCTCCAAGAACAATAAGCCATTATTTTTTCATGGTTTTTAAAACATCAAGGATTCACCAGCTGTATATCGCCTCGAACCCCTAAAACATCCTGAAAAACAACAACAACTCCAATGATTTCTTGAATATTTTCACAGTATTTCAATGCTTTTTCAACATCTTTTTTTGAATGTATCAAATTACCAATACTGGTCGCCCAAGCATCAGCTACTGATGATGAGTGAGCAACTATAGTAACTGCATCTGCTTCCCCAAAGCTTAAAGAATGCCCAATTTTACCCGAAGATGTTGCCACTCCGTAAGTCTTCCCCGGAGAAATCAATAATCCGATATGTGATTTAAAGGGAGAATTTTCTCCAACATAAATAGCGATAACTCGCTCCCTTAAAGAACGGATGAATAAATCTCCACCGTTTTCAATTATTAATTCTGTCGTTTTGGATAAGAGTTCATTTGCCAGTCGATCATTTACCGCTCCGGCTACTGCAGCCATTGGTCCAACTCCTGCCTTTTTTACCGATTCGGCCATAATCTTACAGATGGGAGGAGCAAAATCATCGACATCTATTGGAACCAAAGACTCCTGAAACTGTGGTTTATAGCGAATATAAGCCTCTAAGCTCCTTCGTTCTTTATCTAAAAGAGAATAAGAGAACTGACTTAAATCGGAATGGGCATAGATCATGAGATCGCTTTCTTTAATCTTTACATCGAATGATATTAAATCGGAGGGCTTAACAGTCTTTCGATAAAACCGTTCTACATATTCGACCATATTTTAAAATAAAGCTTCCATCGCACGGGTAGGACAAGCCAAAACACAAAGTTCACAAGCAATACATTTTGATTCTTCAAATATTACCTGATAAGATTTCTTGTCCATATAAAGAGCTGAAGTTGGACAAACTCCTAAGCAAGAACCACAATCGATGCAACGTTGATCGTCTTTCTTAATATCTTGGCTTAAAGGTTGTATTTCTACTCCCTTTTCTTGAAGATACTTGAGACCTTCCTCATTTTTAGTATTCTCTCCGATGATTTCCAAAACCATCAGTCCTTCATGATGTGGAGAAATAGAGGCGCGAAGAATATTAAAGGTTAATCCAAAACGAAGCGCCAGATCACACACCACTGGTCTCTCGACCGCTTCTCGGGGAAAATGTAAAACCACCTTCTTAGTCGATACCATTTGGTTTACCTCCTAATCCCATTAGCATTATTAGTAAAAGGTCTTTCAGCAAGATTTCTAAAATGCACATCTGATTCTGTATTAGGAAGAGCAAGTGTTGGTTGGGTTAAAATGAAATCTCCATCTTGAATCCATTTTTTTAAAATTGAACAGATTTCACGAGCACGAGAGTAACTGGAAATTGGTGAGGTTGGTATTTCCTTTCCTGAGTGATGTATTTTACCACTTCTTAATTCTGCATAATTTACATATCCCAAAACCTCGCCAGTCCCGTTTGGATAAGCGTTACTATAATCAATAATCGGCGCTTCAATGTCTTGATCTCGAACTGCACAATACTGGAGAGTTTCTTCATCAAGTACAGGAATAGGCACTCCCAAACCGACCGCAAGAGAACATCCATAACCCCTGACACTTAACCCCCAAAGCCAATTGGGATCCATACCTTTCATATCTCCAATCACTGCCAAAGTGCCCGCACCCCCTTTAGGTATTCCCTTATCGTTTCTTTCCACTCCAGGGTCATGCTGAGTCCCCTGCCAAGCAACATAACCAACGCCACCACCTAAAAATATCTTGGTCCCGACACCAATAGTTCGATAATGAGGATCATTCAACAATGGACTTAACTGGCCAGCGGACGAAAAGCCGGCGTTCCCCAAATGGGGGAGAAGTACTCCAAGATAGGTGTAGATTATTTTGTCAGAACAATTCACGGCAACATTATAATTTTGATATGCATTACGGGGATTAAAGAGATAGGCTTGATTTAAATCTTTAATATTAATCCAGGTTATTAATTTTTTACGAGGGTATTCGTCGGTTCCATAACCGTAGGCTTCCAACAATATATCTTTACCGGCAACTAAATCTTGAATGACATGACCTCCACCATACTTAAATTCTCCGGGGTAGATTTTATTCAACGGATCATCTTTAGCAACCTGTGTTGCTCCGATATAAAGGTCAACAGCTGCCAAACCACCATACGCCATCACTCCATTTAAGTAAGCTTCGCTGATTTTCATCCTTGGTTTGGTATGACCGGTATTAATCATTGCACCTGAAGAACACATTGCACCAAAGGTTCCTGTGGTTACGACATCAACTTCTCGAGCAGTTTTTTCAATTCCTTTTTTATCAACTAATTCAATAACCTCTTCAGCAGTGACAACCACTACTTTTCCTTTTTTGATCTTTTCATTAATTTCTTGATAAGACCTCAAAGCAACTCCCATGATATGCGCCCCCTATTTTAAAAATAAAAAACCCCCGCCCAAGGGGCGGGGGTTCATCCGCGGTACCACCCTTATTTCTGATAGTCAAAAACTATCCAACTCATTCCCCATCTCAATCACCAGATGGCAATCGAATAACGCCGATTAGACGGTTCCGGCTACTCTACTTTCACCGTAACGGCTCCCGGGCCATGTTCATCGAGTTCTGAAGGACCGGCTTCCACCTTACCCGGTTCTCTATCCCTTCTTCCCCAACTACTCATCCCGTTCTAAGCCGATTAATATTTTACGAATTATAACCAGGGTCATCATAAATGTCAAGCGTAGTTTGTTCATTTAATCAATAATCATTCTAGCTTATTTAAAAACCCTCTCCTAAAAAAATTGGAGAGGGTTTTTAAATTCATCAACGATATCCAGCGTTAATAAGCTCTTCCAATTCACCAATAGTTTCTGGAGTTACAGTTCCAGCTCCGGTGTTAATATTAAAACCGGTGATTTTATACTTTTTAGTCAAAACGACTTGAACAACGGGAATAAACCCTTGCAAATAGAGCTGTTGATCAAGAACCGCACTAATGTATCCAGTTTTAAGCCCTTCAATGGTAGCTGGTGATAAGTCGATACCGGCAGAAATAATTTCACCAGGTTGTTTCTTCAAATTATCCCTCAACAGATTAACCAAAATTCCAGTGATTGCTCCATGTTGAGTCCCAATTGCCTTGCAATCCGGATTGGCCTGAAAATATCCGGTTAATATTGGTATGGCTGTCGAGGCATCAGCATCAGCTTCAGGAGAAATTTCCTGGCGATCAACAATGATTCCAGCATCTTCAAGTGCTCTTGCCATTCCTTCTTCGCTTTGTCCTCGGAATGGCTGTGAGAAAAGACCATATACGATGGCTTTATCTCCTGGTTTTAAGCCAGCTTTTACCATCGCTTGACCAGTTAAATATCCACCCGCAAATAAATCAACACCAGAATATCCAAACCCTTTTGCTAAAAACTCTTCCTGGATATCAGGAAGTGGGGTATTATTGACTGTAACAATAATTCCTTTACTGTCAGCTTCCCTTACCAAATCCCACATCGCTGCTGAACCCGGATGCCCCATAATTACAATCCCATCAGGTTGAGCAGCAATGGCTTCCTTAAATTGCTGAACCATCTTTTCAGGTTGCCACTGAGAATACTGTTCGATTAATTTGACACCTAAAGCTTTAGCAGCTTCGCGGGCTCCTAAAGTTCTCTGTATAGTGGCAACAGCACCTTCAGCTCCTCCCATTTGACAATAAATTGTCATTCCCTCTCCTAAAAGTTTATCCTGAGAATAAGCGGGAAAAACAAAAGTCATCAACACTAAAGCAACAATTAATATAAAACTTATTTTTTTCATTCCTTCTTCCTCCTCGTAAAAATTGAACTGATAACTTAAAAATAGTCTTGAATATTCCTAATTCAATTTGAAAGCTTTTTCCTCCTTTCTATTAAATAATTCAATAACTTATTTTCAATTCCTTCAATAAATTTATTCTTTCTTTAACCCTTTAGTAAAAACTGAATTCTTTAAATTATCAAAAAAACAAAGACGCTTTCCGTTGGTCCGATCTAGCACAATATTGAGAGCAATAGAACCAAGCATAATGAGTCCGGTCGTCAAACGAGTCCAGAATCCACCTACTCCTGAAGCAGTGACTCCGGTTTCGAGAGAACCTACAATAAACATACCAAACAAGGTGCCGATTACCCGGCCTTCTCCACCAGTAATTGATGTTCCTCCAATGAAAACGGCCGCCATGACTGGGAGCAAGAAACCACTTCCTTGATTCGTCCAAAAATTAGTCATTTCAAATGTAAGCAAGCAGGCTGCAAAACCACCCATTAAACCCATTAAAGTAAAAACCTTAATCTTGGTTGAATCAACGTTGACTCCCATGACCCGAGCGACATTGACATTGTCTCCAATAAACATGATGCTTTCCCCAAAAGTATGACGATTCAATAAATACCAAACAAAAATTGTCAAACCAATGGACCATATGGCTTGAGAAGGAAAAAGACCCCCAATTCTACCAACCAACAAGGTATGAAGAAGAGAACCTTTTATCGGATTGACGTTGAGAGAAACTCCTCCTGAAATTAAAATGGTTAAACCCGTCCAAAAGAAGTTGGTTCCCAAAGTTGTCATTATTGAAGGAATCCCAACCTTGGTAAGGATCAAACCATTCATATAACCAATAAAGGCTCCGGCTGCTAAAGCTGCCAAAAAAGGAATAAAAATCATTCCAGTGATGTGAAAAAGATAGGCAAACACCATTCCACAAAAAGCAATAACTGATGGAAAAGAAAGATCAATTTCACCAGCAGTGATAATCAGAGTCAATCCAGCCGCCAAAACCAGAGTAGGAGCATTATAGGTTAAAAAAGACATATATATGGTTGGCCTTAGAAAAGCATTAGGTGCGGTCTTCATAAAAGCTAAAATTATAACCACAAAAACCAGCATAACCGGGAAACCTTCTATTGCTAATAAACCCTTTTTCTCAGTTTTAATCATAACTCCTACTCGTCTCCCCTCTTTTTAGATGCGAATCTTAATAGAAATTCATCTAATTTTTCTAAAGACATCTCATCTTTGGAGAAGTTAGCTACCACCATCCCCCGATCAATAATTACAAAACGGTCGGCGATATCGTAAACATGTCCGATGTTGTGGGATATATAAACACAAGCTCGACCAGAGGTTCGAATTTTCTCAACAAATTGAAGAACTTTATGGACTTCTTTAACCGACAAAGAAACCGTTGGCTCATCAAGAATGATTAAATCGGCATCAAAATGCATTGCTCGGCCAATGGCAATCCCTTGCCGTTCCCCACCTGAAAGTTTGTTAACTTTGGAATCAACACCAATACCAACACCTCGGAACCCAATCATATCCATAATGATGTTGTTGGCAATTTCTTTTTCCTTTTTAATGTTGATGAAGCCAAATCCATTGGTTATTTGCCGTCCAATAAAAAAATTCCTCCATAAGGTTTGTTTTTCTCCTAAAGATTTATCTTGATAGACAGTTTCTATACCATAACTGTGGGCTTTTTTTACATTGTAGTCTCGAGAAGTAACTTTCTTGCCACGGATATGGAGCTCTCCGCAGGTAGGATGGAGGACTCCGGTCATAATTTTAACCATGGTTGACTTTCCGGCACCGTTGTCACCAAGTAAGCCTACTACTTCGTTTTTTCCAACTGAAAAATTTATATTTCTCAATGCTTCGATATTCCCGAAACGCATCCCGACATTTTTCATTTCAAGAATGTACTGGAAATTCTTGTCCCCCATTTTCACCCCACCTTAATCCATCTTCTCTTCGCAGATAGTTTAATTATAATTTTCATATTTTAGTTTGTCCAGCTAAACAAGTATCAAATTTTTTTTATAAATAAAATGGTTATTTTCTTTCATCATTAGATAGAATCAAGTTTTTGGAAATTTTATTAACAATTCAAAATTGAATAATTTATTCTAATCAATTCGGAACTCATTTGAATGAATGATTAGGACATCCTTATCTTTTTAATCTCTTCCTATTGAAGGATAAACTCTCATGTCGCCTTGGTGACACCAGATAAGGATGAAAACACTAATTAATCCATCATTGCGAGGAGAGTCTTATGCGACGTGGCAATCTCATTTAGATTTTTTATAATGATGAAAAGATGAGATCCTCACGCGGGAAAGCACCGCTCAGGATGACATTCGTGATGTCAGATGAGGTCCTCACGGCTTCAAAGTACGAAGCCTCAGGATGACGGATTAAAGGCACCCTCCCCGCCGTAAAACGGCACCCCTCCAAGGAGGGGAATTATTTGACTTATTCCCCCATTGAG
>MWBQ01000070.1 GCA_002069605.1 Candidatus Atribacteria bacterium ADurb.Bin276 | reverse complement strand
AAGGACGGCGAGACAAAATGAATTTACGGAAACTGATATTTACTAACAACGCTTGTTATAAGGCAGGCAGAACCATAATCCCTAAAAGCATCATGGTGCACTCGACCGGAGCAAACAACCCGAACCTGCGGCGTTACGTCGGGCCCGACGACGGCCTCCTTGGCAAGAACCAGTACAATAACCACTGGAATCAGGATAAGCCCGGCGGGCGGCAGGTCTGCGTCCACGCGTTCATTGGGAAACTGGCTGACGGGAGCGTCGCTACCTACCAAACACTGCCGTGGAATGTGCGCGGGTGGCATTGCGCAAGCGGCTCTAAGCGTTCGGGCAACGATACACATATCTCGATTGAGATCTGCGAGGATAACCTGAACGATATCGCATATATCAACGCTGTTTACAAGGAAGCCGCAGAACTATGTGCCTATCTTTGCAGGCAGTACAACCTTGATCCCACAAAGGACGGTGTGCTCATCTGCCATTCTGAGGGGTACAAGCGCGGCATCGCCAGCAACCATATTCAGGAGAATGTTTCCACGGTGGTCAGCACAAACAGCCGCGTGTGGATCGTTAATAAAGGATGAGAGGGTAGGTGAATACCAATGATAGCGACGAGCCCAACCGTTGGTATCATTCATTCCCTGTTGGACAACTGTCCAGTCACCGTCTTGGTTGAAAAAAAAGGTATGATGGTAAAGTTGATAGCCGTCTTGCACCGCGGTATTGTCAACTTTTGCGGACATTTTGCTGTTATAAACTAATATTTCAGCATCGGAAACCAGAGAAATGATTGCAGCTGATTGACGAATATCATCAGGAGTACGGCGTGAGGCAGCCCCTTTCCCTCCGGCTACTACTAATTTGAGTTCCGATTGGAGTCCTCGTAGTCCCTCTTTCACGGCTCCGCAAACAGTAGTTGTGACTCCTGAACTGTGCCAGTCGAAGCCCAATACACATCCGAGGGCTTGAAACCAATAAGGATCGGAAAATTTTTTTAAGGTTTCACGAGTTCCGAATTCATATACCATCAGAGTGATGATTTCCCGTGAAAGCTTTACCATGCGTTGAAATAACCAAGCTGGTGCTTTCCCTGAGTGGAGTGGTAAATTAGCTACTCCGGTTCGCAAAATTTATTCTCCCTTCAAAATCCTTGAACTAAAAAAACTGGAACCAGTATCTATTATACCTTCATCCTTACCTTCTCTTGTCAAGTAAGAGAGACAATCCAAGCTATTTTAGAAATTATAATCTCTAGCCGGTTGCGAGGAGCAACCTGTCCTCTTTTCTTCCTTGTTACTTGACGAGAGAAGGTAAGGAGGTCAATATTCCCTATATCATAATTTAATAATTAGTTTTCGAGACGAGCATCCAGAGTGATTTGAATATTAGAGAGTAAAACACTCACAGGGCATCCCTTTTTAGCTTCCTCTGCAATAGCCATGAATTTCTCCTGGCTAATTCCTGGAATTTTGGCAATACAATCGAGGTGGCTGGCAGTGATTTTGAAACCATCATCAACTTTTTCAAGGCTCACTTTGGCTGTAGCTGCAACCCGTTCAGGAGTATACCCGGCTTCAGCCAACATATGGGATAACGCCATGGCGAAACATCCGGAATGGGCAGCTGCAATCAGTTCTTCTGGATTGGTACCTTTGCCATTTTCAAAACGAGAGGTAAAAGAATAGTTTCCTTTAAAAGCGCCTCCTCCGAATTCCATGGTTCCATGTCCGTTTTTAAGGTTTCCTTCCCAGATTGCTTGTGCTGTTCTATTTAACATTTCGATCACTCCTTAACTTTAGGTTTATTAGGTTAAACACTAAAAACTGATGATTATTTCACTCTTTGAAGCCCAAATGAATTTCCAAATTTTATTCATTTAAAAATCATAAAAAAATAAATATTTTGAAAAAATGAGATGGACAGTAATTTTTAATGATGTTCTAATATCAATTCATCTAAAACCTGATCATTCTCACCAACATATTTTTGGAATATTTTGCTTAGTTCAACATTTTCTTGGACTCGCATATTGGTATTATGATTAGGGTCATCATCATTTTCCCAGGCTTCATTCCACCAGGAAAAACCAATCACTGCTGGCCAACGATTCAGGCCAAGGTTTTCCAAGGCATCTTTTGCCCATTGAGCTTGGTTACCATGGGGATGCCCAGAAGTCATAGCAAATTCAAGAATTACAGTCGGTTTATCTGGAGCAAGTTCAACCAATCGCGGATAGACTGCGTCCAATGCTTCTCGAAATATTGGCCAGTCATCAGACAGGGGTGTTTGAGCTCCATATATACTTACACCAATCCAATCAATATAATCATTACCAGGGTAATATTTTTCCAAACGATTCCATTCCTCATCAGGCAAGTCTAAGTTGTTGACGTGGAAAACCCAGGTTATATTGTTGGCATTCTCATCTCTCATAACGTCGATAATATGTCGATAAGCTTGCTTAAATTTCTCAGTTCCCTTCCTTTTTCCATACCATCTGGCATTCCAAGGGAACCATTCACCATTTACTTCAGTTCCGTATTCGACTATCAAAGGATTGTGATAGTTATGTGCAGCAATAGCCCAAGCGCGCAGAGTTTCATCAAAGTTCCCTTGAATTATTTTATCAAGGGTATAAACTCTTTCCTTGATATTTTGTTGAGGCTTATAACGAAGCATGAGTCGTATAAAGGGAATCGATCCGTGTTCTTGAATCCAGGTAATAGTATCAATGGGGAAATCCTCGCCTTGAGACCATTCGTGAGAAAAGTATACCCACGCCGCTTTTTTCCTCACCGCTGTTTCGTAAAGCTTCAAACTTTTCAGTGTAATAAGATTTTCTTCTCCACTTAAGTCCTCAGGACCGGGATAGACACCATGATATAAATAGCCTGAAGGTGGAAGGCTAATTTTTGCTGGTTTTTGAGCAAGCCCTTCATTGGTGAAGTTGAAGAAAAGAAAAGCAATCAAAAGGAATCCAAACAAGCGGGAATGTTTATAAATCGATCCCAAATTTTTCACCCTCCTTTGTTAAATATACTTACATCCTATTTTACTCCCGTCAAAAGAAAAAATACTATGAGATTTTATTAAGTATTTTTCACTTTTTAATTGAATAGTCCTTCATGCAGTGTAACGGTACCAGCTGAGGGTGAAAATAACCGAGGGGAGTTAGTGGGTGAGGGGGGCGGCATCCTCTAAGGAGTGTATTGTGCGACGTGGCAATCTCATCCATCACCCTGTCATTCTGAGGGATCTGGTTGCTTTAACTGGACGACGTGAGAATCTCATCTGACGCTACCGGCGTCATCCTGAGGCTTCGCTTTTCGAAGCCGTGAGGATCTCATCTTTTTATATATATTTCTTTCTCTTTTTTTCAGAATAAACATTAAAAACCGAAAGGCACCCTCCCCGCCGCAAAGCGGCACCCCTCCAAGGAGGGGAATTGTTGAATTCATTCTTTCTCATTTTTCTGTTTGATTACTTTCAACCATTCATGTATTTATATTATGGAAGCTCATACTACTAAGTAGCATCAGATGAGATTAAAATTGTTGCCCCCTCACTTACGCCTCTCCCACATGGTGAGAAAAAAAAGAAAAATGGAAGATGGTTGAAATAAGGGTGAAAATACTTTGTAGGGCTTGATTTATCATGGCCACAGTCGAATTATCAGAATAGGATAAAGGGTATGGATGTTTTAATTGTGGTAAAAATACCTTGAGGTGCCCCAAAATAAATTTCTTTTAGGAAATTATTGGGGTAATTTATTAAGAAAATAAGGAATAAGAAAGTAATAGTGATAAAAATATTGGTTAGAATAGCTCTTTTTGATAAATTTATTTAATGTAATTTCAAGAAAAATACTCTTAGATATCAGACTTATTATCAGCAATGAAACCTTAAGTAAGTTTGCTGGCCTTAAGTCTCAGTTTGGCTAATAATTTGAAGAGATAGCAAAACTCAGTTCTTAAGGACTGAATGAATTTACCGAAGGATGAAAAATCTCTTAAATTGATTACGAAAATTGATTTATAAATATTCAAAGTTATAGCTATTGATAGAGAAATCATTTTGAATAAGATCAATACGATAAACTATCTTCCCGGTATTATCTCTATCTGTAATCACTTCAAAATCAATGAGATTCATTGCAATAGCATTTGACAAGGCTTCCCCTTTAGTTTTAAAAACCTTATTTTCTAATTTCATTACCCTTCCCCCCTCCTTATTATATAGATTAACTAAATGAGATAATATTTCTATAGGAAAGAATTCCCATTTTTTGTTCCTAAGAGACTATTTTTTGAAATCGTATATGAGGAATAAGGCCTAAAAGAAATGGAAAAAATGTAGGTTAAGAATTTATTTGGTTATTCAAACACGAAAATAGAATGAGAAGCGAGTGGTGAGAAGATATAATCACCCTTATTTTCACCTTCTCCCGTCAACAGAGAAAGAACCTAAAACCGTCTTGACGAGGAACTTAGCGACCTGGCAATCTCTTCAGTTCAACCATTAATATTTATCTCTCTTTGGTTAAAAAAGCTTAAGGATTGGTTGAGGAAACCGGTTTTATATTTCCTAAAAGGGTAATTTTTGATGGGCATAGGCCTTCTGCCCCCCGAAATTCTACCGTTAAACTAACAGGAGTTCCTTCATTAACTTCAGGAGTGTAAAAAGAAAACGTAACTTGTCCAGAGAGATTGGTTATTGCTGATGATTCGTTCAAATCACCGACATTTGAGGACCAATAAAGAGTCCTGTCACAGATTGGATTACCACTGATGTCTTGTAAGGTTGCGGTAAATTGAATTTTATCACCAGATTGAGTTGAAAAACTCGAAGGACAAACGATGATTTCAGTTGAATGAGTCCGACATACAATATTCACCACAGCTTTGACACTTATGGGGGGTATTCCAGCATGTCCAGGTGAAAATGCAGTTATGACAGCGGTTTTTATTTGGTTTGATTCGGGAGCTTGGTAAGTGACTGTAGCTTTACCGTTATTATCTGTTAGATTAGATTTGGTATTCAACGTTCCATAGTCGGTTGACCAATCTACGGGACTATTTTGAACTGGTTGGCCGTTGTGATAGTTGAGTTGGGCGGTTATGGAATAACAAGAACCTGGCTCAATGATAAATTGAGAAGGTTCAAGAGTTATATTTGGAGCTCGTGGATTCCGATCGGCAACCTTGAAATGGATACGGTTTACGGCTGAAAGCGGAAAATACCGGTTACTCTGGTGAGGTGATTCGATGAATATTTTTAATTCATTTTCCCCAACTGGTTTTGGAGTGAAAAGGATTATCAATCGATCAATACCCGTTGGCCCTTTTACTTTGCTATTTAATATTAAATTTGAACCAGCAATGATTTCCTGGTTTCTCACTAATAATAAAACACTTCCACCGGGAGTATAATCAAAAATATTAATATAACCTGTTTTTGTTGCTCCATAGCGAATTATGATTGGATCATCAATGAAATAAGTAGAATCCTGCCCACGATCAATCGATATATTTACCGAGTGTGATTGAGGAATAGCAAGGTATATATCAGAATTTAAGGTAAATTTTGGTTGAGCAAAGCCTGTAGGAATCATAAATAAATTAATTACCGATGCCACAACCAAAAAACCAGTGAGTAAAATTTTTCTTCTACTCATTGGATTCCTCCTTACTCTTCAAAATTGACTATAGTAAACAGTGGTACGAAAGTGCCTTAATTATTCTCTATGGAAAAATTGTCTTTATCGAAAAAACACCATAAAAAAACTATACTGAAAATTGTTTTCTTGTTTAGGGATCTTCCCTTTCATTATTTTAACTCAATAGCTTAACAATAGAAAATTCCTTTTCTCAGATGCTGGTTTATGGTATAGGGGAAGAAAGGGAAGTATTGGCGAAAGACGACGAGGGGGTGAGGGGCAGAAGGGGCGACTTCTTGGGTTTCTTCTCGCTTGATGGGAGAAGGTCAGGATGAGGGTGAAAACCTTTTGTAGGGGTTTGATTTATCATGCCCATAGATAGGTTTTTCAAGATAGTCAAAAAGACACCTCTCTCTTTTTGGTGATTGTTTAATTGCTAAAGTAAATTTTACCAGAAAGATAGGGCATATTCATTAAAAAAATTTTCATATTAATGTATTTCAGTATTTATTTTAATATGAAAATTGGAGGAAAAAGCAAAAATGGATAATGAAAAAAAACACTAAAAAAAACCAACCACGTAAAAAATAATAAAATATCATCATTGTCTGGCACTCAGCTATTAAATTATTCTTTGCAGCTGACAAACTTATAATCTAATTGGTTTTGACTAGAAACAATAAAGTTTATCTTGTAAATAAAAACCTGACTCCCAGTAAGGAGTCAGGTTTTTATTTACTCTTTCAAGTCCTCTTTCATCTTCTGGTATTCATCACGCGACAATTCTCCCTTGGCATAGCGTTTTTGAAGAATCTCCAAGGGTCTATCATCACTTGTTCTCCGACCATAATCAGACGAAAAACGAGTATTCTGAAATACCAGGTAAATAAGGGCTAGGACCACGATCAAACCTATTAGTCCTATTCCAATCATACCACCCCACCCCCAATTCATCCAACCCCAGGGCATCATGTGCGACCAGCCCCAGCCAGGACTACTAATCTCATTTGCAAAAACTTCTTGAGGAATAAACCCAAAAAAGCTAAATATGAGTAAAAACAACAGAATTGAATTCCGCATTGTTTTCACCCTCTTTCTTTTCAATGTAAATAAATTTTAATTATTATGATTAAAGAGCCACTTAGTTTAATTTTTCCTAATATTTCAGATTTTCAGTCTTTTATGCTTAATGTTCCTTTGCTGAGAGGACTGCGAACGTGAATTATTTCTCCTCATTAGTGCGTGACTGAATTTAAACATTAGTAATTATATTTTAATAATATAAAACATAAATTCAATTGGTATTATTCCATTATGGATAAACACCGAGATTCTTTTTTCTAGGTTCTATATGGAATGAATGAGGGTAAATATATTAAAGCTGAACGCGTCGTAAAAGTTGGGCGTTAATAGAAACCATGACCGTACTCGCTGACATAAGAACTGCACCAACCGCTGGAGCCAGGATAATGCCTGCCCAGGCTAAAGCTCCTGCTGCAAGAGGGAGAGCGATAATATTATACCCGGCTGCCCACCAGAGATTTTGAATCATCTTCTGGTAGGTCGCTTTACTAAGTTTTATAATTCGGGGAATATCACGTGGATCAGAACGGACCAGCACCACATCACCGGCTTCGACAGCGACGTCAGTTCCAGCACCGATAGCAATACTGACATCAGCTGTAGCCAGAGCAGGAGCATCGTTTACTCCATCTCCCACCATGGCAACTCGTTTACCTTGTTTTTGCAAGTCTTGGATTTTCTTGGCTTTGTCTTCAGGGAGGACTTGGGCAAAAACTAAGTTAATATCTAATTCCTTGGCCACGGTTTCGGCAACCGCCTCGGAATCTCCGGTCAGCATCGCTGATTGAATACCCAATTGGTGTAGATTTCGAATAGCCTCGTACGATTCGGGACGAATAGCATCGGCTATGGCAAATACCGCAAGAACTTTTTCACCTTCGACCAAGTAAATTGCCGCTTGACCAGATTCACCGAAACGATGAGCTGCATCATTGAATTCTTCGGGAATAGGAAATTTTTCACTCTTTAAAAGAGACGGTCCTCCAACCTGGAATTCACGACCTTCTACTTGAGCTTGTACCCCCTGTCCTGGGATGGCTCGGAAGTTTTGGGAAGGTGGTATTTCAATTCCAACTGCTTCGGCACTTTTTTGAAGAGCTCTGGCTATGGGATGTTCGGAATCTCTCTCGACCGCTGCCGCTAGGCGCAGAGCTTCTTCGTTGTCTATACTTTTATCGGTCACGGTTTGAATTACCCGATGTTCACCCATGGTTAAAGTACCGGTTTTGTCGAATACTACAACATCAAGATTTCTGGCTTCTTCTAATCCTCGGCGATCCCGGATCAACAGGCCATTATGAGCTCCCAGAGTTGTGGAAATAGCGATAACCAACGGGATTGCTAATCCCAAGGCGTGGGGACAGGCAATAACCAATACAGTTACCACGCGAGTTATAGCGAAATCAAGAGTGGATCCAGATAATAGCCAGCCGATTAAGGTGATCAAACCTGAACCAATAGCCACCAAGGTAAGATAGAAAGCCGCTCGATCAGCTAATGCCTGAGCGCGGGAACGTGAAGATTGCGCCTGTTCAACTAGCCGCATAATTCCGGCGAGGGCTGTTTTGTCACCAATTCCGGCAATCTTCACCCGGAGAGAACCTTCACCGTTTACCGTACCAGCGAGGACCCTCTCGCCTTGCTTTTTTTCGACCGGTTTCGATTCGCCGGTAATCATGGCCTCGTTGACCGAACTCTTGCCACTTTGCACCATTCCGTCGGCGGGAATGCTCGCTCCAGGGCGGATTAAAATTAAGTCTCCTTCTTGCAATTGCTCAACTAGTACCTCTTGGGTCGATTCATCATCAGTGAGAAGGATTGCTGTATCCGGTAATAGCTTGGCTAATTCCTGGAGTGCTCCCTGAGCTTGAGATATTGACCTCATCTCAATCCAATGCCCGAGGAGCATGATTGAGATCAGTGTTGCCAATTCCCACCAGAGAGTATGGCCTTTCAATCCCAACATCACTGCTATGCTGTAAAAAAACGCGACATTAATTGCCAGCGAGATAAGGGTCATCATACCCGGAGTTTTATGGGCAAGCTCTTGATAAGCTCCCTGTAGGAAAACCCATCCACCATAAATGAAAACGATAGTTCCAAAAACCGCAGGGATGAAATTGGAACCAGGGAAGCTAGGTAACTGATATTTAAACCATTGCTGAATCATTGGATCCCAAAGAAGCACCGGTATGGAAATGATTAGACATACCCAAAATTTGTTCCGGAACATTTCCACATTATGACCAATATGCTGATTATGACCAGTGTGATGAGAAGGGGATGATTGGCTTAATTTATTATTATTTGACGATTCTATTGAAGAAGGATGGTGATGCTCATGATTCATAGCTAAATCATCTCCATTAATTTATGATGTGAGATGTTTTTTTAAAGAATTACTAAAAATTATAAACCCAAAAATGTGAAGTATTATTCTGTCCAATAATATTGTAAAAAGTAAAAAATGTCGTCATCTTGAACCCTTGCTTGGTGAGGATGTGAAGATCTCTAACTAAC
>MWBQ01000069.1 GCA_002069605.1 Candidatus Atribacteria bacterium ADurb.Bin276 | reverse complement strand
AAGATGAGATCCTCACGGCTTCGAAAAACGAAGCCTCAGGATGACGCCGGCTGCGTCAGATGAGATCCTCACGCCCTCAAAAAGCGAGGGCTCAGGATGACGACACGGCTTTACAGGGTAAAAAAATTAGGAAAAACGACCGTATAAGAGAGGGGAAAATACCTCGAAAAACCTCCAAATTTGTTTATAATGTTATAATAATCAAGATAATCAATAATTAATATTTTGAAAGGGGTGTTTTTGTTGCCAAAGCTTTATGAATATGAGTTAGGAAAAGCTGCTGATATTTTAGTCAATGAGTTATTCAAACTCAAAAAAGACGAAACCTTCGTTATCACCGCCGATACCGAGAGCGATTCCCGGGTTGTCGATGCGACTGCCCGAGCTGCCTTTGCTGCCGGTGCCAAACCCATGGTCATCTGGACACCATCTCCTCTGGGTGTTGGAAAAGCGGCTGATCCAATGCTCCCCCAGAAAGCCCTTACAGCAGTTTTAAAAGAAGCTGATGCCTGGGCAGAATTTAATAATCAATGGCTTTTGTATTCAACTCCTTACGATATCGCCGTCCAAGAAAACCCTCAACTGCGCCATATGTGTTTAGTAGGAATGAACGTGGATATGATGATCCGCTGCATTGGACGGGTTAATTATCCAGTTTTAAAAGAATTAGAAGAGAAACTTGCCGAAAAAACCCGTAAAGCTAAAAAGGTAAGGATGACCACTCCTGCTGGTGAGGATATCTCCTTCGAAAACGACCCCAGTCATCCCGTCAATTGTGAGCTGGGATATGCCGATACCCCAGGTTCGCATATGATGTCAGGTCAAGTCGCCTGGACCCCAAACCTGGAAACAATCAATGGCGTAATCGTATTTGATGGATCGGTGGTTCCACCTTTAGGTTTACTCAAACAACCGATTCACTTACATATCGAAAAGGGAGTTATTGTGAAAGTGGAAGGTGGAAGTCAAGCTGCGGATTATGAGGCTTGGATGAAAAGTTTCAATCACCCCCGCATGCTGAGATTAGCTCATGTCTGCTATGGTTTTAATCCGGGGGCTAAATTAACCGGTGACATATTAGAAGATGAACGAGTTTGGGGTTGTACTGAATGGGGTGTAGGCAACATTGGAGCCATCTTGCTTCCACCTGATGGGATTCCGGCACCTTCACATTCTGATGGAATCTGCCTTAATACCTCGGTATGGTTAGATGGAACACTCATTATTGACAAAGGACAGATCATTGACCCTGAATTGAAACTTTTAGCTCAAAAACTTGGCAAAAGCTGAGGTGAGGCGAAATATGAATCTAACTCCTCTTATGAAAGCTGCCATGATAGCCGTCCGTGACTGCATGGGTGCTCAACCAGGTGAAAACGCTCTCGTTGTTACCGATACTGGAAAATTAGCTATCGCTGAAAGTTTTCTGTATGCTTTTCATTCCTTAGGGATAGATGCTACTTTGATGGTCATGACTCCTCGAGACCATCACGCCCAAGAGCCGCCCCCAGAAGTACGAGCAGCTATGCTTTCCAGTGATGTTGCCCTTCTGATTACTACGAAAAGCTTAACTCACACCCATGCCCGAGTTGATGCAACCAATCAGGGAGTTCGGATTGCCAGTTTGCCAGGGATTACCGAAGATATCATGACCGTTGGAGCCATGACTGCCGATTATCAAAAAGTATCTGAATTGAGTTGGAAATTGACCAAACTGATGGAATCAACTCAGAAAGTCGAAATAACCACTGAATTGGGAACCCACCTGGTGATGAGTTTAATAGGAAGGAAGCCTGGTCTTCCTCCTGATGATGGAATCTATCGGGAAAAAGGTCGTTGGGGAAATTTACCCGCTGGAGAAGCCTATATTGCACCGGTTGAAGAATCAGTCAATGGGGTAGTGATAGTTGATGGCTCTCAATCACCATTAGGATTATTATCAGCCCCGATTCGGATAACCATTCAGGATGGCAGAGCCATCAAGTTCGAGGGGGGAGCAGAAGCTGCCCAATTTGAGCGACATCTTCAATCTTTAGATGATCCCAACGCTTACTGGGTCGCCGAGCTCGGTATTGGAACCAATGAAAAAGCTCGAGTAACCGGGAATATTTTAGAAGACGAAAAAGCTTTCCGAACCATTCATATTGCTTTTGGTATGAACACCGATATGGGTGGAAAGATCGAATCGAAAACTCACGATGATGGTATCGTCACCAATCCAACAGTTAAGTTTGATGGAAAAACCATCTTGGATCATGGAAATTTCGTGATATAGAAAGATAATGGTTGAGAAATCTGGTATATTAAGGTATCCTTGAAAATATTTTAATTTAAATTCTTTGGGAGGGAATTGAATGAAAAATCGTTATTCTATTTGGATTTTATCTGTGGTTTTATGTTTTTTTGTTTTTTCAGGAGTTGCAATGGCTGCTTCAGCGTCTGAAAAAACCGTTCGTCTGACCAATGCTTGGCCTTGTTATATTGATCCAGCTATTGCTGCTGACTTTGCCAGCTCGGTTTCAGTAGCAAATTTATATGACACTTTAGTATTTCCAACTCATGATGGAGAAGTCATTCCACATTTGGCTGAATCATGGACAATCTCTGAAGATGGCTTAACCTATGTCTTCAAACTACGTTCCGGAGTAAAGTTTCACGATGGTAGCGATCTAAAAGCCGAAGATGTGAAATTTTCTATGGACCGGTTGCTGGCAATTGGACAAGGTTATAGTTATATTTTTAAACCGGTTATCGATAGCGTCGAAGCCAATGATGATTATACGGTAACCTTTAAACTTAAAAAAACCTTTGGTCCCTTTTTATACTCATTAGTTCGCCTCTATGTTTTAAACAAGGACTTGGTTATGGCAAATATTGAACAAAATGATGAATACGGTGATTTAGGAGATTACGGGAAAAGATGGCTTCTCACCAACGATGCTGGGTCTGGTCCTTATCAGGTTCAAGAAATGAAGTTAGAAGAATACCTTCATGCGGTTCGTTTTGCCGACTATTGGAAACCTTTTGATCCCAATGCCCCAGATTCATTCAGAAATATTGGAACCACCGAAACAGCAACCGTTCGAACTCTGATCCAAAAAAGAGAATTGGAAATATCAGATTTCCGACAACCGGCGGAATTTTACGACAATGTTTCTAAAGTTGACGGTATTAATGTAGCCAAGCTTTTCGGTGGCAGCACTCTCTTTACCATGATGCATACCAAAAAAGCTCCGACTGATGATGTACACTTCAGAAAAGCACTTGCTTATTCAATAGACTATGATGCAGTTGCCAACCACATTTTCCCCGGTTCACACCAGTGTCAAGGACCGGTTTCTTTTATTCTTCCTGGCCATAATCCTAATGTTTTCCAATACAAACGTGATCTGGAAAAGGCCAAGGAAGAATTAGCTCTTTCCCCCTATGCCGATAAACTCGATGAATACCCGGTTGACCTTATATGGTGTGCTGAAGTTCCCGATGAAGAAAAGGTTGCTCTACTCATTCAAGCCAATGCAGCTGATATTGGAATCCAAGTTAATGTTATAAAAAATCCTTGGATGAAAATCATTGAAGAAGTAGCCACTCCAGAGACCACCGCATCTATGTACCTTATCTTTGTTTCACCTCATTATGCCGAAGCCGGATCAATGATCCAATCAAAATACCATTCTTCTTCCGCCGGAACTTGGGAACAATCCGAATGGCTTCAAGACGAACAGCTGGATAGTATGATTGAAGATGCCATTGATACCATCGACAAAGATGCCCGCTTTGAAAAGTACGGTAAAATTCAAGAATACATCGTTGACCTGTGTCCTTCTCTTTTCTTGATTGACCAACCAGAAAATTACGCCTTTCAAGATGCCTATATAGACTGGATTCCTGCTGATCGGGCTGAAAGAGGCGAAAAAGTCAATCCGGTTATGGGTTATAATCAATATATGCCTGAAATCAAGGTATATCCAGAAAAACGTGA
>MWBQ01000068.1 GCA_002069605.1 Candidatus Atribacteria bacterium ADurb.Bin276 | reverse complement strand
AAAAATAAGAATCTTCTTTTTTGGTTCTTCATTAATGCTCTCAGGAATTAAGTTCTTCCAAACCTTCAAAAAATATGTAAACATAGTGGTAGAAGAAATAGGTATTGGGAGTATTAAATAGGAAAGGAAAGCGATCGATGGACTTGAAAGCAAAAAAAGTATTCCTTATGGATATGGATGGAACGTTTTATTTAGGGAATACGATTATTCCGGGTTCTTTAGATTTTATTGATCGATTACAAAAAAACGGAAAATCGTTTTATTTTCTTACCAATAATTCATCTCGGGACGCAAATTTTTATGCTTTAAAGCTTAATAATATGGGTTTGAAAACTATTCATAAATCCCAGATTATTACCTCTGGTGAAATTTGTGCCTGGTATCTGCAAAGTCTAAAACCAAATGGGAAAGTGTATCTCTTAGGCACCAAAGAATTGGAACGTGACCTGCTCAAGGTTGGTCTTGTCAGCGTTCAAAACGATCCGGATTTTATTGTGCTCGGTTTTGACAAAACCCTCACCTACCATAAACTGGAAAGAGCATGCTATTTTATACGACAAGGGATTCCATTCTTTGCTACTCACCCTGATATTAACTGTCCGACCGAGGATGGTCCGATACCAGACACTGGTTCGATGATCAAAATGATTGAAGAATCAACCGGGATATCACCTAAAATTTTTGGGAAACCTTATCCCGAAGTTATTGAATATGTATCGTATCGAACCAAAACCACTCAAAACGAAATCGTTATGATTGGCGATCGTTTGTATACTGATATCGCCATGGGTAAAAAATCAGGAATTACTACAATTTTAGTTTTGACCGGTGAAACTCAAAAAGACGATATTAAAGATTCTCCGTGGCAACCGGATTATGTCTTTCCTTCTCTTAGTGATATTGATTTTAACTGATATTCTTATTGTATTGACTGTTGTTTAACAAAGAATATTATGTTATATTAAGTCAAAGAGTATTAGGCTTGGAGAATAGGAGAAAGCCTTTCGAGACAATTCTTTATTTGTCTCGAAAGGCTTTTTTTGTTTTATCACACTTTTTTAATGTTTCTACTAATCTTCTGTCGCAAAATTTTTTATTGAATAAATCAAGGAGAGCATCAATGTGAAAAAGGCTTATGATGTGATCATTATTGGAGGAGGAGTTGTGGGTTGTGCAATTGCCTGGTTTCTTTCTCACTTTGATTTAAAAATACTCCTTCTCGAGAGAGAGCTCGATGTTTGTTGTGGAATAAGCAAGGCTAATACAGGTATTATTCATTCTCGTAGCTATCTCACTCCAGGAACCGTGAAAGGGGAGCTCCATCAAAGAGCTTTATCATGGTTTCCTAAAATTGAAAAAGAACTGGATTTTCATCCTTCAGTTACCGGAGCATTAACTGTTGCGTTTAACCAGGATGATCTAAACTACTTAAAATCTTTGAAAAATATCGGAAAATATGATGATGCTGAGATCTTAAGCCCACAAGAATCTCTAATACTCGAGCCAAACCTATCAGATCGAATAGTTGCTACTTATTATGATCCTCATGCCGCGGTCGCGTCTCCTTTTCGCCTTACCTTAGCCTTTGCTGAAGGGGCGGCTTTAAATGGAGTTGAATTTCATTTTGATAGTTCTGTAGAGGGTTTTGACCATCAAGGCAAAAAGATCATCGTACATACTCCTAATGAAAATTATGAAGCTTCATATGTTGTCAATGCTGCTGGTCTATCATCAGCAAAAATAGCTAAAAAATCAGGGGATCAGATTCCGGTTTTTTCAACATTTAAAGGTGAATATTTTTTGCTTGATAAAGAAAGCCAGGGCTTGGTGAAAAAAATTCTCTATCCAGTTCCTAACTCATTAAGTAAAGGTATCCTTGTTTCACCAACCCCAGAAGGGAATATTTTAGCTGGGCCAAACTTTGAATCGAGTTGTGCTGACGATACCTCGACCACATCTCAAGGGTTGAATGAAGTCAGGGCTGGTGCTCAAAAGCTAGTGCCTCGATTTCCTTTCAATCAAACTATTCAGATTTTTGCTGGCATTCGGCCTACCTTGCCCGAAAGAGATTTCCTTATCTTTGTTTCCAAAAAGCATCCAGGTTTAATTCACCTGTGTGGGATTGAATCACCAGGTCTTACAGCTTCTCCAGGAATAGCAGAATATGTGGGAGAATTACTGATTCAGCAAGGATTATCATTAAAAGAAAAAGACCAGATAATTTTTAGAAAAGCTTTTCCTGTATTTCATGATTGTGATTGGAAAAAACGCGAGGAACTTATTGCCCAAGATCCCGATTGGGGTCAGATTGTCTGCCGGTGTGAAGAAGTCACCCTGGCGGAAGTTAAATATGCCTTAAGAATGAACCCTCCGGCTCGAACTATGGACGGTTTAAAACGAAGAATCAGGGTTACCGCTGGACGCTGCCAGGGAAGTTTTTGTCAAATGCATCTTCCTTCTATAGTTATGAATTTATTAAACATCGGTATTCAAGACTTATTAAAATCGGATAAAAATTCGAATTTACTTGTTGGTGAAACGAAAAAGGTGGTTAATACTCATGCCACACCACATTGATTGTGATGTCGTCGTTATTGGGGGAGGGCCAGCAGGTATGGCATCAGCACTATCTGCTTGGAACCACGGTACCCGGAAAATATTTGTCTTAGAAAGAAATGATTACTTGGGAGGAATATTGAATCAGTGTATTCATCCCGGTTTTGGTTTGCAAATATTTGGAGAAGAACTGACTGGTCCTGAATACGCTGCCCGATATATTGATCAATTAGCCAAAACCTCAATAGAGGTGATGACTGAAACAACTGTACTTGACCTTACCCCAAATAAAAAAATAACTGCGGTTAACCCAAAAGGTGTTTGGGAATTCTATAGTGAATCAGTCATACTCAGCATGGGATGTCGGGAAAAAACCAGAGGGATGATTTTTATCCCTGGATTTCGTCCAGCTGGAATCTATACTGCAGGCTTAGCTCAGTATCTAGTCAATATTGAAGGTTATTTGCCGGGGAAGAAAGTGGTTATTTTAGGATCAGGGGATATTGGCTTAATTATGGCCCGCAGGTTAACCCTTGAAGGTGTCAAAGTAGAAGCGGTGGTAGAGGTACGGCCTTCATTAAGCGGTCTTATCCGGAATTATGTGCAGTGTTTGCTTGACTTTGAGCTTCCTCTATTACTTTCTCACACAGTAACCAACATTTTTGGTAAAGAACGAGTCGAGGGAGTAGAAATAAGTCGAGTTGATCAATCTTGGCAACCAATTCCAGGAACCGAAAGGTTATTAAGCTGTGACACCCTTCTTCTTTCGGTAGGACTCCTTCCTGAAAATGAAATATCTCGAAAAGCTGGTGTTTCTCTGTGTCATTTTAGTCATGGGCCTTTTGTTGATGAAAATTTCTCTACTGACCTTGATGGGATATATGCCTGTGGAAATGTCGCTTCAGTTTTCGATTTAGTCGATTATGTCACTTTGGTGTCACAAAAAGCCGGTCAGTCAGCCGCTGAAAATAGAGATAAAAAACCAATAAAGTATCAATTGAATCCCGGGTCAGGAGTAGGTTTAGTTATCCCACAACGAGTTCGGCAAGTTAATGATGGTTGGTTATTTATTCGTCCTGACCAAAGTTTCCGTGATGGGGAAGTTCAATTTAGAACTCAAGGAAAAGTATTTGATCAAAAAAGAGTAGCCGTCTGTCGCCCTAGTGAGATGGTTCGCTATGACCTTAAAAATATACATTGGCCTGAAGAAGGAGGAGAAGTCATTGTTGAAATTGTCGGAAGCTCAATCGAAGGAATCTAAACAACTCATTTGTACTTCCTGTCCTATGGGATGTTCTCTCCGAGTTGAAAAAGATGGAGAAAAAATAGTAGTTACTGGTGCAAAATGCAAACGGGGAAGTCAGTACGCACAAGATGAAATGCTCAATCCAAAAAGAACAGTGACAACAACAGTTGTAGTTTTGAACGGGGAAATCCGACGGCTTCCAGTTCGAACTAAAAAACCCTTTCCCCTTCGACGCGTCTCAGAATTGATTCAATTTCTTTCGACTATAGAAGTCGAGGCACCAGTTCAGGTTGGTCAAGTTATTGCAACCAATTGTTTGGGAGAAGGTGTTGATATAATAGCTACTCGAACGATTTTGAGGCGATCCAAATGATGGAAATTTTCATTGCCTTATAGTTATAACAAGAAATTGGAGATAATCATTAAGCAGGTGGTGAGAAATTCCCAGTTCTTTTTCAAATTTGATTTGCCCTGACTCAGGGATAAATATCAATCCTTATAATGCTGTTATAAATAAACCCCCAACCATAAGTCATTTCTCGCTTTTTCCTCATATTTTGAACTTTTAAAAATGTTCATTTTGTAATTTGACAAACGAAAAAATATTCGATATAAATTAATTATAAGTTATTGAGAAAATGATATTGAGAAATTTCTCAATTTGTAATGAATATCTCCCCAAAAAGTCTTAATATAAGAAAAGAACTTCATGCTACGTTCGCAGTACCAGATAAAAATGAAAATAGCTATCTCAATCCGTCATTGCGAGGAGCTCGGCGACGTGGCAATCTCATTTAGCTATTCTTTCATTCTAAGGAATCCGGAATTTTTTACTGGACATTATAAGGATCTCATTCAATTCGATTCCACAATTCCATAATTTCTCAATTCTACAAATAATAAAGATGACTCATGAGATTGCCACGACCTCAAAAACCAGGTCTCGCAATGACGACTCAAGGTTCCTTCTCCCTTGATGAGGGAGAAGGTGAGGATGAGGATGAAAGCCCAGAATGACGAATGAAAAGCACTCTCCCCGCTGTAAACGGCACCCCTCCAAGGAGGGGAATTGTTCAATATATTCCCCCATTGAGGGGGGATTCAGGGGGGTGTGCCTTTCTATGTTTTTTTTCGCTTTTTACCCATACCTTTATTTTTAGGATAGACACCCATGCTGCCAAGCAGCACCAAATAACAATGAAAATATTTATATGCCGATCAATTTCCTCCTTTAGAAAAGGGGGTTAGGGGGATTTGA
>MWBQ01000067.1 GCA_002069605.1 Candidatus Atribacteria bacterium ADurb.Bin276 | reverse complement strand
TATTCCCAATATTACTATAAAATATTAGCATAAGTGGGTGAAAATAATTTACAGAATAATTGTGACACAGCCTGATTTCGAGGAGGCTAATCGTCTTTTGGTTGAACGACGTGTCAATCTCATTTAGTATTTTTTTAAAATAATTAAAGGATGAGATCCTCACGGCTTCTGAATACGAAGCCTCAGGATGACGAATAAAAAACACCCTCCTAGCCGCGAAAGCGGCACCGTTCGAACAAGGAGGGGAATTGTTGAATTCATTCTTTTTCTTTTTTCATCACTTTTCACTTATTTCGGGATTTTCAGAATAGAATAAACCACTGAGGAGAATGACGATTAATCTAAAAAAGGAGATAAGCAAGATGATTCGGGTGGGAATAGCAGGTGCAACTGGTTATACTGGTCTTGAGTTGCTGCGTATTTGCTCAAATCATCCCGAAGTTGAAATCATTTGGGCAACCAGTGATAGCTACTCGGGGATAGAGCTTAAGAATTATTGTCCGGCATGGCAGGGTCGAACCTGTATGGTTCTTGAAAAACCGGACATGGATAAAATGGCTCGAGAAGTTGATGTGGTATTCTTAGGATTACCCCATGGTGTTTCGATGGATTACATTCCAGCTATTCTTCCCCATGCCAAGGTCATCGATCTGGGAGCGGATTTTCGTATTCAAAATCTTGAGGTATATGAAAAGTGTTATGGTTTACACCATAAGCTTCCTACGGTTGTTCAGGAAGCTGTTTATGGGATACCGGAACTATACCGCCAAAAAATAAAAGCTGCTCAGGTCATTGCCAATCCAGGATGTTATCCAACTTCAATCATTATTCCCCTTTATCCTTTATTAAAAAATCAAATTATTCACCCTGAGATTATAGCTGATAGTAAGTCGGGAGTGACTGGTGCAGGGAAAAGGCCAACCGAAGTGACCCATTTTTGTGAAGTTGATGAAAATTTTAAAGCCTATAAGATTGGCGAACACCGTCATCAACCGGAAATACAAGAACAGCTCTCCAAAGCTTACGGTGATTCGGTTGAGATTATATTTACTCCTCATCTCCTTCCTATTAAGAGGGGGATATTGAGTACCATCTATGTTCAGGGAGATCCATCAATTTCAGAAAAAGAGATGTGGAATGTTATAGATAATTTTTATCAAAATGAGCCATGGGTGAGGGTATATCCCCTTGGTCAATTTCCAGAAATAAAGTGGGTATTAGGTTCAAATTTCTGTGATATCGGTTTAAAGCAAGTTGGCAAAAATCATTTTGTCATTGTGTCGGCCATTGATAACCTAACCAAGGGAGCGTCTGGCCAAGCGGTTCAAAATATGAATGTCTTATTTGGGATCGATGAGCGAGTTGGATTACCGAGTTCAGTGCTCTATCCATAGGGGGTATCAGTAGTGGAAAAGGAAATAATTCAAAAATCAGGTGGTTTGGATATTGTAGAGGGGTTTTTTACCCGAGGAGTGCATTGTGGAATAAAGAAATCGAATAATGATTTAGCAATAATTTTTTCTGAAATTCCAGCAGCCGCTGCTGCGGTTTTTACAACCAATCGGGTGTGTGCTGCTCCAGTTGAGCTAACCCGAATGAACTTGGAGAAAAACCATCATATTCAATTGGTAGTGGTGAATAGTGGGGTTGCCAATGCCTGTACCGGAACAAAAGGTATGGAGGATGCGATATTGATGTCTCAAATGGCAGCCCAAGAATTTAATATTGAAGATCCTTCATTGGTTGCAGTCGCTTCCACCGGGGTGATTGGTGACTTTCTCCCTTTAAATAAAATCGAAATTGGTATCAAACAAACCCGAGAATTTTATCCTGATAATCCATCGGGATATGATACTGCTCGGGCAATTATGACGACTGATACTTTTCTAAAAGAAAAAGCCGTTACTTTTTTTCTTGATGGTCAAGAAGTCCATTTAGCAGGAATTGCAAAGGGATCGGGAATGATTAAGCCAAATATGGCAACCATGCTCGGTTTTATCTTAACTGATGCGGAAATTGATCCAAGGAGTCTCCAAAAAGCCTTAAAGAATGCAGTAGATTTGAGCTTTAACCGGGTTACAGTTGATAGTGACACCAGTACCAATGACATGGTTTTGTTGTTGGCTAACGGGAAAAGAGGAAAAGGCGTGATTAACGAAAAACATCCTGATTTCTTAATTTTTCAAGAAGCTCTTAATCGAGTTTGTCGGGATTTGGCTAAAGATATTGCTCGAGATGGAGAGGGGGCGACTAAATTCATCAATGTCATTGTCCAAAAGGCAAAAAATGAATCGGAAGCTCGAACGGTGGCGTTCACAGTAGCTGAGTCACCTCTGGTTAAAACCGCTTTCTTTGGTGAAGATCCCAATTGGGGACGGATTATGGCAGCAGTTGGTAGGAGCGGCATTTTAATTCAACCCGAAAGGATTAATATAACAATTAATGGTGTTCCTTTTGTTGAAGAAGGCATGGGTACTCAAAAAATGACTCGAAATGAATTACGGTCGGTTGTTCAGAGCAAAGAATTGGAGATACTGATCGATTTAGGTTTGGGAGATGCTAGTTTTAATGTCTGGACTTGCGATTTTTCTTATGATTATGTAAAGATTAACAGTCATTATAGTTGATTGGATATGAACAGATAGGGAGATTCATATGAAAGTTATCATAAAGTTTAGTGGAAAAAATATTGACCCCGATAAAAATGCTTTTCTCAAACCAGTGGTGGATTTGTGGCAAAAAGGGGCTGCCTTGGCGTTAGTTCATGGTGGTGGACCTCAAATTAGCAATTTAATGGAAAAATTGGGGAAAAAACCAAACTTTATTCAAGGATTGAGAGTTACCGATCAGGAAGCTATGGATCTTACCGAGATGGTATTGAGTGGATTATTGAATAAAACCTTGGTTGGCATGCTAACCCAATATGGAATTACTGCCTGTGGAATCAGTGGAAGGGATGCTGGTCTTTTCATCGCAAAAAAACACTCCATTGAACATGAAGGTCAATTCATTGATATCGGTTGGGTTGGAGACATCATTCAGGTCAACCCACAACTGGTAGAAACTTTATGGGGAAAGAGGATTTTACCCGTCGTTTCTCCAATATCCAGCGATAGCAATGGAAAAAGTTTGAATGTGAATGCTGATTGGGCAGCAGCTCAACTAGCTATTGCCCTTCGAGCTGAAAAACTCCTTCTTTTTACCGATGTTCCAGGAGTTCTTCGTGATCCATCGAACCCCGATAGTTTGATTCAGAATCTCTCAGCGAGTGAAATTCCTTTACTTGTTCAAAAAGGCATTGTTTCCGGAGGGATGATTCCTAAGCTTAAAATGATTCAAACCATTCTTCAGGGAGGAGTTGAAGAAATTTTCATTGCTGGAGGTGCTTCTTTGGAATTCCTAGATCAGTTATTGGGAGGAAAGTTCGTCCCAGGAACTCGGATTACAAGATAAAAGATGATAATCAATGTGAATTGAGCAGTGATAAGTAGCAATTTATAGAATTATGGAATTGAAAAAAGGATGGTTCCATGGTTAAAAAAAGGAATAAACCCATTACTCGGTTTATCAAAGCAGATAGAAAATAATTTTAAAAAAGGGTGAAATATGAATAGCGAGCAAGTTATTCAAATGGAAAACGAAAACATGTTGGCAACCTATGCTCGACTACCAATCGTAATAAAAACCGGCAAGGGATGTATGGTATATGATCCAGAAGGGAAATCATATTTGGATTTTGTTGCAGGAATTGCTGTGAATCTTTTAGGATATGGGTATCAACCCTTAATTCAAGCTATCTTTGAGCAAGCTCAGGAGCTTATTCATGCTTCCAATCTCTATTACACTCTTCCTCAAACTCAATTAGCTAAGGACTTGATTGATATTTCTGGATTTGATCGAGTATTTTTTAATAATAGTGGAGCTGAAGCCAATGAAATAGCGTTAAAAATGGCTCGTTTCTATGGAAGAAGAAAACATGGAAACCGTTATAAATTTATAACCTTTTCTCAATCTTTCCATGGACGAACTTTTTTAACCTTAACAGCAACTGCGCAGGAAAAGTTTCATCATGACTTAGAACCCCTGGTAAGTGGTATGAGTTATGCGGAATTCAATCAGATAGAAAGTGTTATGAAAGTCATTGATGATGAAACCTGTGGAATCATTGTAGAGCCGATCCAAGGTGAAGGAGGAATCTTTTGTAGCAAACCTTCTTTTCTTCATCAAATTCGTGACATATGTAATGAGCGAGATATTATTCTGATATTTGATGAAGTACAATGTGGAATGGGTCGAACCGGTAGATTTTTTGCTTTTGAAACCTATGGAGTAAAACCTGATATTGTTACTTTAGCCAAAGGTTTAGGTGGGGGGCTCCCGATTGGAGCAGTTTTGGTAAACGAAAAAATAGTGAATATAACTCGAAAGGGAGACCAAGGAAGTACCTTTGGAGGAAATCCTATTTGTTCTCGGGCTGCCCAGATTGTGGTCAATACGATTGCTCAAACCGATTTTCTGAAAAATGTTATTGAAACCGGGGAGTATTTACAACAACAACTTTATCAAACCCAACAAAAGTTTAATGATTTGATCCAAGAAGTTCGTGGCATTGGTTTAATGTGGGGTTTACAAGTTACCGGAAAAGCCAAATTAATCGTCGAAAAGATGTTGGAAAAAGGGGTTATAGTCAATGCAGCAAACGATGATGTAGTCAGGCTTCTTCCACCTCTTATTGTTGGTAAAAAAGAAATTGATCAAATGGTAAAAAGCTTAGTTGAGGTTTTATTGGATATTCAATTTACCAATACAGTACCTGGAATGAAATAGGGAAAAAAGACTATTCGCCATGTATTCCACCTGGTTAGATATGGATGGAAAGATGGCGAGTTCGATTGAGGAGGAATAATATGAGTAAACGAAAAAAGATAGTTCTTGCCTATTCAGGTGGTCTTGACACCTCAGTTGCTATACGCTGGCTTCAGGAAAAATATGATGCCGATGTTTTTGCGGTAACCTTAGACTTGGGTCAGGGAAAAGACCTGGAGGGAGTTCAAAAAAAGGCTCTGAGCATTGGAGCTAAGGAAGCTTTTGTTTTTGATGTCCGGGAAGAATTTCTCAGTAATTATGTTTTACCAGCTCTATGGGCAGGTGCTATTTATGAAAAACGCTATCCCTTAGCAACAGCATTATCGAGGCCGTTGATTGCAAAATACCTGGTTCAAGTAGCCGAAGAAAAAGGAGCAACTTATATTGCCCATGGTTGCACGGGAAAGGGAAATGACCAGGTTAGAATCGAAGTATCGGTAGCAGCTTTAAATCCTGACTTACAGATTATCGCTCCAGCTCGGATATGGGGTTGGACTCGTGAGGAAGAAATTGAATGGGCTCTTGCCAATGGGATACCAATTCCAGTAACGGTCGATAGTCCTTATAGTATTGATGTTAATATCTGGGGTCGAAGTATTGAATGTGGTGTTTTAGAAGACCCTTGGACTGAGCCCCCTGAAGATATATACCAATGGACTCGTTCACCAGAAAAAGCACCTGATGAAGCAGCAACCATTGAAATTGGTTTTGAAAACGGAGTACCCAAGTTATTAAAAGGTCAGTTCTATTCACTGGTCAATATGGTCGAAGAATTAAATACTATTGGTGGCGATCATGGTTTTGGAAGAATAGATCATATCGAAAACCGCTTGGTGGGAATAAAATCCCGTGAAATTTATGAATGTCCAGCTGCGCTTCTTCTCCTCGAGGCATATAAAGATTTAGAAAACTTAGTTATGCCCCGGGAAGTAACTCATTTCAAATCGTTTTTAGAAGAAAAATATTCTTTAATGGTTTACGAAGGTCTTTGGTTTTCTCCGCTTCGAGAAGCTTTAGATGCTTTTATGCAAAAAATTGCTGAAAGAGTGAGTGGATCAATTCGGATAAAGCTCTATAAAGGTAGTATGCAGATAACTGGGAGAAAATCCGAAAACTCCTTATACGATTTTGCTTTGGCAACTTATGATAAAGGTGATCGTTTTGATCATGCATCGGCAGAAGGGTTTATTAAGCTCTGGGGGTTGCCGACAAAAATAGATGCCATTGCTCGGAAAAAAACCAACCAATAAAGACAGGAATCAGTTACTTCATTCCTTTGGAAGGGCATTATATAACCGGAAATGTCTTTTCAACCATGGTGAGATCGTAGCACAGAACTATCTAGATAAATAATGGGGCTTCATAAGTTAAGCCTCGGGCAATAACCTGTAAAAAAATAGGGGGTGCGAGTTGATTGTGCCCTCTATTTTTATATATTATAGTAAAATATTGTAATCTTTAAATTTTATGAATTCTGTTGTTCACAGTGTTTGGAAATATTACTAGTATCAAAATATTCTAAGTTGGTGATGAAAATGCGCTTGTGGGGAAGCCGGATGGGGAAGGATTTGGACCAAGAAGTTGCTGAATTTTCAACTTCAATTAATGAAGACCAAGAGCTTTATTGGTTTGATATTATTGGTAGTCTTGCTCATTGTAAAATGCTTCAAAAAATAGAAATATTAAACCAAACTGAAGCTCAACATATTCAAAGAGGCCTTGTCCAACTGTTACAAAATATTGAAAAAAATCAAATCAATCTCAATGTATATGAGGATATTCATAGCGCAGTGGAAATAAATTTGAAACAAATGATTGGAGAACCAGCTGAAAAATTACACACGGCGAGAAGTCGTAACGATCAAATAGTTCTTGATGAGCGCTTGTTTTTAAGGGAAAAAATTATTCATCTCATTCGGGGTATCAACAACCTTCAAAAAGGGTTGTTAACTCTAGCTCAGAAATATCCAACTTTGGTAATGCCCGGATATACCCATCTCCAACCTGCGCAACCGATTCTTTTTGCTCACCATCTTTTGGCTTATTTCTTTATGTTACAAAGAGACGCTGAGAGGTTAAAAGATGCTCTTACCCGTCTCAATCAATTGCCCTTGGGTGCCGGAGCGTTAGCTGGGACTTCGATCCCTATTGACCGAAAATATGTAGCTGAACTGCTGGCATTTCCTTCGGTACAAGCAAACAGCATGGATGTAGTAGCTGATCGGGATTATGTTCTTGAAACTCTGAATGCGTTATCAATTGCCTTTCTTCATTTAAGCCGTTTTGGTGAGGAATTAGTACTTTGGAACTCACCAGGTTTTCAATTTATTATCATAGATGATGCTTTTACGACTGGTTCGAGTATTATGCCACAGAAAAAAAATCCGGATATTGCCGAACTCATCAGGGGGAAAGCCGGAGAAGTTATTGGATCCTGGATCAGTTTAGCGGTAACCTTGAAAGGACTTCCTTTAACCTATAATCGTGATTTACAACAAGATAAACCGCCTCTTTTGAGAGCCGTTCACGAATGCGAAAAAACCTTTCACATAGCAACTCGCTTGATTAATAATATCCAACCTGATTCAGAAAGAATGGAAGCCGCCCTGCAAAAGGGATTTCTTACCGCCACTGACCTCTGTGAGTATTTAGTTGGGAAAGGCATCCCTTTTCGGAAGACTCATGAAATAGTGGGTTCAATAGTACGTGAGTTAGTTTCTCAAGATAAAAGTTTTCAAGACTTGAGTTTTCAAGAACTTGAAAATTATATTGGACAACTGGATCAGGAAGTTGCACTGGTTCTTGATGAAAAGCAATCAATAAACCGAAAGCAATCAGAGGGGAGTACATCGCCCCAGGAAGTAAAAAAACAATTTGTTATCGCTCAAAAGCTTTTAGATCGGTGGATGGCTTATAATACTCGTATAGAAAAAGAATGGCATAGTAAATACCAGTTATTACTCAGTGTCGAGTAGATATTCATGCAATTTATGTAACACCAGATGAGGATGAAAATACCTATCTAAAAACTTCATTCAGGCTGTGTCACAATCCCTTTCATACACCGGGAATAGCTTGAAAGTGGAGGACAAGGTACATTTATCTTTTGTTTTTGGTTATCTATCCCCAATATTACTATAAAATATTAGCATTAGTGGGGGTAAATAATTTACAGAATTATTGTGACACAGTCTGATTTCGAGGAGGCTAACCGTCTTTTAGTTGGACGACGTGGCAATCTCATCCACCCACTCCGTCATTCTGAGGAGCGTATTATGCGACGTGAGAATCTCATCCTTTAAAGCATTTATAAAGAAAAGATGAGATCCTCACGCGGAAAAGCACCGCTCAGGATGACACCTGTGGTGTCAGATGAGATCCTCACGCCCTCACTAAACGAGGGCTCAGGATGACGGATTAAGGGCACACCCCCCTCAATGGGGAAATTCATTTGATGGTATTTTCAGATTATATGGTTGAGATAAAAATAATATTTATAGGTGTTACTCAAAACTGTATTGATATATTTTGAGAGGAGTGTTTAACAGTGTCCTTAACCAGGGACGATATACTCAAAGAAACAAAAGCGAAGGGTATACAATTCCTTCGCCTACAATTTGTTGATGTATTAGGTATTCCAAAAAATGTAGAAATACCGGCAAAACGTTTACCCCAAGCTCTAAGCGATGGGGTGAATTTTGATGGTTCTTCGATTGAAGGCTTTGTTCGAATTGAAGAATCAGACATGAAGTTGGTTCCCGATTTAGATACTTTCACGTTTTGTCCCTGGGAAAAGGACGATCGGGTGGCGAGAATTATCTGTGACGTGAAGAAATCGGATGGGAATGACTTTGAAGGATGTTCTCGCACTAACTTGAAAAGAATATTAAATGAAATTAGAGCCAAAGGCTTTGAAATGAACATCGGAACCGAAGTTGAATTTTTTATGTTCAAATGGAATGAAAAAGGAAAGCCTTACACCACTGATAAAGGGAGCTATTTTGATCTTCTTCCCCTCGATCATGAAGAGCAACTGCGGCGAGATATGGTTATTGCTTTGGAGGAGCTTAATTTTAATATTGAAGCATCCCATCATGAAGTTGCTCCAGGACAGCATGAAATAGACTTTCAGTATGGAAATGCCTTGAAAATTGCTGATAATTTAATCACTCTTAAATTAGGAATAAAAACTTTAGCAATTCAAAATGGCTATGTAGCTACCTTCATGCCAAAACCAGTTTACGGTGTTCCTGGTTCTGGTATGCATACTCATCTTTCATTATTTAAAGATGGAAAAAATGCTTTTTATGATGCTAATTCACCTGATGGTTTAAGTAATATTGCCCGTGGCTTTATTGCTGGACTGCTTCAACACTCTCCAGCTTTTACAGCGATAATCAATCCCCTTATCAATTCCTATAAACGTTTAGTTCCCGGATATGAGGCTCCAGTTTATATTGCTTGGGCGGAAAAAAACCGGAGTCCGTTGGTGAGAGTCCCTCCACAACGAGGGATCGGGACCCGTGCCGAACTCCGTAGTCCTGATCCATCCTGTAATCCTTATTTGGCTTTTTCGGCCATTATTCAATCGGGATTAGACGGAGTAGAAAAAATTCTCGATCCTGGTAAACCTTGTAACAATGTAAATCTTTATGAAATGAGCTGTGAGGAAAGAGAAGAATGGGGCATCCGAAATTTACCCCGAAATTTAGGTGAAGCCTTAGAAGAGTTAGAAAAAGATGAAACAGTAAAACGTGCCCTCACTCCACACATTTTAGATTATTTCTTGAATGCCAAGCGAAGAGAGTGGGAAGAATTTCAAAGAATGGTTCATCCCTGGGAAGTTGATCGGTATCTTGAATTATTTTGAACCTAGAACCATCTACAAGCTTGAAAAAACAAATTTCTACCAAAGAATTAAAAACATAGGAGGGGGTTAATTTATTATTCCTCTTTTCGAAATTTCTCCAAAAGGATTAATAGTGCAGCAAGATCAGAAGGTGTAACTCCCCGAATTCGCGAAGCCTGTCCCAGAGTGGTTGGGCGCAATGCCTGTAGCTGTTCTTGAGCCTCGCGAGAAAGGATTTTAAGCTGATCAAAAGGAAAGTGGGGTGGGATTGGTCGGTTTTCCATTTGACGGAATTCGTTAACCGATTTAATCTGCCTCTCGATATACCCCCGATATTTGGTTTGTATTTCTACTTCTTCAAGTATATCTGGAGAAAGAAAAGGTCGATCGGGATCAAAAGGAGAAAGGTCATAATAATTAATTTGTGGTCTGGTGAGGAGAGAATTTATTCGGGTTGGTTCTGGCAATGGGTTGGTATGTTTTTTTTCCAAAAACCGGTTCAAATCTACTGATGGAAAAATATTAGTATTTTCAAGGCGCTTTACTTCTTGGGCAATGATGTTTTTCTTTTCTTGAATCATCCGATATCGATTTAGAGAAATCGTTCCCGCCTGGTAGCCATATTCCGCTAACCGAACATCAGCATTGCTATGGCGAATGAGAAGACGATATTCTACTTTGCCAGTTCGAAGCCGATAGGGTTCTTCGACTCCTTTGGTGATTAAATCATCGACCATAACTCCTAAGTAGCTTTCATCACGTTGTAAAATTATGGCTGGTTTATTTTGAACATAACGTCCAGCATTAATTCCGGCTAAAATTCCCTGACCAGCAGCTTCCTCGTACCCGGATGTTCCATTAATTTGTCCGGCAAAAAAGAGACCGGGAATTGGCTTGCTTTCCAGAGACAGTTTAAGCTGAGTAGGTAAGATAAAATCGTATTCAATTCCATATCCAGGACGAATGATATGACAGTTTTCTAACCCGGATATTGAACGAAGGATTTGCCATTGAGTCTCCTCTGGAAGTGATGTAAATACCCCTTGAACATAAATTTCATTGCTTTTTTCACCTTCCGGTTCAAGAAAAACCAAGTGACTTACACGATCAGGGAATCGATATACCTTATCTTCCAGAGAAGGACACTCCCGAACCGGGGAACTGTCGCTGAAATGGTAAAGAAGAGGCGAACGGTCAAAATTTTTTCGGATTATTTCACAGGTATTTTCGTTGGTTCGAGTAAGGAAAACTGATGACCCTTCGTAAACTCGAGGAGTGCTTTCCCAAGAAAAGCAGAGGGGTAGGTCATCACTTTTTTGTTCATCACATTTTTTAAAATCAATGGTTCTTTTGTCAATACGGGGTGGAGTGCAAGTATTCAAACGACCAGTTTCAAATCCTTTTTGGCGGAGTGATTGACTGAGATGATTGGCTGGGAATTCACCCTGACGACCGGCTGGATAACTAATCTCGCCGATCTTAATCACTCCATTCAGAAAAGTACCGGTTGCTATGACAACTGATCGACATTGGAAACGAATTCCATGAAAAGTTTTAACACCAGAGATTTCACCATTGGAATTGAGTATCAAATCAGATACCTCTCCCTGAAAAATAGATAAAAATGGAGTATTTTCTAAGTATTTACGGATGATAAGGCTGTACTGATCCCGTTGGGTTTGAGCGCGGAGAGTTTGAACGGCTGGGCCCTTACCGGTATTTACTTTTTTAATATGGAGAGTACATTGGTCAGTTACTTTGGCCATCAAACCGCCCAAAGCATCAATTTCCATTACCACATGTCCTTTTCCTGGTCCTCCAATTGCAGGATTGCAAGGCATAAGAGCAATATGGTGAATCGAGTTGGTGATGAGGAGAGTTTTCAAACCCATTACAGCTGATATATATGCGGCTTCAGAACCAGCATGTCCTCCGCCAACAACAATCACATCGTAATTGCAACCCATCAAGTATCTCACCTTTCATTAGGAAAATTAACAGACATTTGGGCCTCATTGCCCGGGCTTAGTTATCATCAATGATATCTGGAGAGAAAGTTTAGCATTTCCATCACCTCTTGTCACTTTTTAATAGATGCCCATGCCAGTTGGTGGCACCAAGTGAGGATGAAAATGAGTTACCCCCTCACCTTAATCCTCTCCCACCAGGGGAGAGGAAAAAAGAAAGAAGCCTCCCACGAAGGGGCGAGGGGAAAAATTAATAAAAGGATTAAATAGTTCCTTCTCCCATGATGGGAGAAGGTGAGGATGAGGGTGAGAGATTGGAATGAGATCCTGGTTAGTTGCTCAATATGAGTTACCTATAAAAAATCATTCCAGTATTTTCAGGATAAAAGGAATCTATATTGAACTAGGGAACAATATGATAAAATGATAACCGATTGAATACCCTTCTTTTATCGTTCCCGTGGGAAAAATAGGATGGTGGATACCGAATGCTCATGGTGGTTCATGGTGGAATTTATGTTGAAGAAATTCCGGAAATCTCTGATGCTTTAAAAAAGGCTTGTTTGGTTGGTAGAAAATTATTAATGCAAAAAGAAGCTGTAGATGCTGTAGAAGAAGCAGTAAAGGTGTTAGAAGATGACCCTCGTCTTGATGCTGGGACCGGATCATATCCAAATTTATTGGGTGAAATTGAAATGTCAGCCAGCATTATGAAAGATGACCTATCTTGCGGGGGTGTAGCGGCAATCAAGAATATTAAAAATCCAATTTCGGTTGCTCGGGGAGTAATGGAACAGACCAAACATGTCTTGTTGGTAGGGGAAGGTGCCAATCTTTTTGCCAGATTGTTAGGATTCGAACCTTATAACCCGATGGCTGAACTTACCGTTACCACTTTGCGTAAAGCTATTGAAATTGCCGAGGAAGAAGAAAATTCCATTTATCATTACTATTTGGAACGAGCCCGATTACGTCTCCAGACGCTCCAATTAGGAACAGTAGGATCGGTGGCAATTGACAGCAAAAAACGAAAAGCCGCCGCAACCTCAACTGGTGGAATTGAAATGCAGCTCCCGGGGCGAGTAGGTGACTCTCCTTTAATTGGTTTAGGAAACTTTGCCGGAGAATGGGGTGCAGTGTCGATGACTGGAGCCGGCGAGGGAATTATTAAATTAGGTTTAGCTCGGAAAATTGCCGATTGGATGGAAGAAATGAGTGCCCAAAGTGCGGTTGACCGAGGAATGGCTTTAGCAAATAAATATAATGTTGTTTGTGGAGCTATCGCCCTCAGCTATCGAGAAGAGTTTGGTATTGGAAATAATGGAGGGAAAATTAGTTATTCCTATTGGAAGGATGGGATGCAAGAACCTTACACCTATAAGGATTCTCAATAAAAATTTATTTATTTCTTCTTGGTTATAAAATCTTGACGAATAGTCCTGGTGTGTTATAATCCCCATCAGGAAAATTGAGCGGGAATAGCTCAGTTGGTAGAGCTCCAGCCTTCCAAGCTGGTTGTCGCGGGTTCGAGTCCCGTTTCCCGCTCCATTTTAATAGAATAACTTCGCTTTCCTCGAAAAACTACGAATAAATAAAACACCCAGAGTTTGAATATTGATTTTAGTTTAACAATTTTTTTGCTGGGATAGGTGTTAATGCCATGTAACGGCAATAGATGAGGATGAAAAGACCTAATTAAAACCGTCATAGAGAGGAATCCAACCGTTCTTTGGTCGGATGATGTGGCAATCTCACCCATCCGTTCCGACATTCTGAGGTGTCTGGTGCCTTTTACCGGACGACGTGAGAATCTCATTTTTTAAAATAGTTAAGAATTAAAAAGAAAAAATTGAGATCCTCACGTGGGAAAGCACCGCCTAGGATGACACCATTTAATTCTTATTATTATATTCTCAGATTAGTAAAGTAGTAATATATGGTTCTAATCAAAACTGAAATAAAGCTATAAAATAGAATTGATAAAAAAATTAAAAACGGAGGTGTTCAGTTTGAAGGTGAAATGGGGAGTGATCGGAGCTGGAGGAATCGCGCGGAGAAGAAGTATACCTGAGGTGGTAAAATTTTCCGAAAAGAGCCAAATTACTGCATTAATGGATGTATCTAAAGAATTAATAGAGGAAACGGGAAAGCAGTTTGGAATTGACCAATGCTACACCAGTGTTGAAGAAATTTTTAAACAAGATATAGATGCAGTATACATTGCTTCACCGGTTTTTGAACATGAAAAACAAGTGGCAGCAGCCTTGAAAGCCGGTAAACATGTTTTATGCGAAAAACCGATGGCTTTAACCCTCGATCAGACCGAAGCAATGGTTGAATTGGCTGAAAAGAAGAATCTGAAAATTGGAGTGGCTTTCATGATGCGCTACAATGTTTATCATCAAAAAATAAAAAAGCTGGTAGAAGAAAATCAATTAGGTCAGGTCGTTTATGGTCGAGCTCAATTGACCTGCTGGTATCCACCTATTCCTGGTGCTTGGAGGCAAAAAAAAGTAACCGGAGGCGGTGGCGCTCTTATTGATATGGGTTGTCATTGTATCGACCTTTTAGAATGGATTATTGGTCCCTGCCAAGAGGTGACGGCTTTTATTGATACAATTACCCATTCCTACGAAGTAGATGACACATCAACCATTCTTATGAAGTTTAAAAACGGAGCTCAAGGAGTCGTTGATAATTTTTTCAACATCCCTGATCAGGCAGCTAAAAATATGTTGGAAATATACGGGACTAAAGGTGCTGTAATTACTCATAATACCATCGGCCAGGATTCGGCAGGAAAAATGTGGCTTTATCTTGAATCAGGGGATCAGGGATATTCTTCCCAGCAGGCTCGCACCCAGGACGCCTACCAAGAAGTAGTATTAGAACCAAAATCCATGTATGCCCAGGAATTTGATGCCTTTAGTGATTGGATTCAAACCGGGGTAAAGCCGGTTATTAGCTATGAAGCTGGGATTCGTAACTTTAAAATCATTGAAGCAGCTTATCAATCTTCACAAGAAAGAAAAGCGATAGATGTCTAAGGTATAGATGGAATGAGCCATAAATGGATATAATTATTGACATTTCAATTATCAAGTGATAGTTTATAAAAGTAAGGAAAATTGAATAAGTGTTTTAGTGGGGAGCTCCATAGTGCGGGGCTGAGAGGAAAGCGCGAGCTTTCGACCCCTCGAACCTGATCTGGGTAATGCCGGCGTAGGGATGAGGAAGGATTATAGAACCACCCGCACAAAAAGCGGGTGGTTTTTTATTTTTTGATAGTGAGGAAACAAGATGAAAAAAGATTATTCGGTTCGTTTATTTACCTATACAGCACTTTTTGCTGTTTTAGCGGTCTTGGGATCGTTTATTCATTTTCCAATTGGTCCAGTGAAGGTATTCCCCTTTCAGCATGCAATTAATGTGGTAGCTGGTATTATGATCGGTCCTTGGTTTGGGATGTTGGCTGCTTTTTTAGCTGCTTTGGTTCGGTTGATGTTGGGTACAGGAACGCTATTTGCCTTTCCCGGAGGGGTTCCCGGAGCTTTTGTGGTAGGGATATTGTATCATCATTTTATTCGACGGGATTGGGTGGGCTTTTTTGAACCAGTTGGAACAGTTTTGATTGGTGCAACTCTCAGTGCTTATTTGGTAGCTCCTTGGATGGAAATGTCAGTAACTCTTTCCTTTTTCCAAATTAGCTTTCTTATGAGCTGTTTTCCCGGGAGTGTCATTGGGTTTTTATTGATCAAAATTCTAAGAAAGCTAACTTGGCTCAATATAGAAATCCTCAACGGTGGTGAATAAAAGTTGGAAAAAGAAGTAATTTTAATTCCTCAATCGAAGCGCAATCTTACTGGCTTAGATTTCTTTCTGTTATGGTCAGGCGCAGCTATATCTATGGCTGAGATATGGGCCGGTGGCATGTTGGTTTCTTTAGGTTTTTGGGGAGGAGTAATGGCTATTATAATTGGACATATCGTTGGGAATACACCCCTTAGTTTAGGAGGAATAATTGGAAGTGAGTGGGGTATTTCTTCCATGTTTTCTATTCGAGCCGCTTTTGGACGGATAGGATCTTTTGTAGCTTCATTTTTTAATATCATTCAACTTTTAGGTTGGACGGCGATTATGGTGATTATCTGTGCAAGAGCTATGGATGTCATCAGTATAAAAATGTTTGGTTATAATAATCGATTTTTATGGATTCTTATAGCCGGACTGGGGAGCACAGTTTGGGCGATGATAGGCCATCGTTGGTGGAAATGGATTCAACGGATTGCCGTCGTTGCATTGGCAGCCCTTTGTGTGGTCATGACCTATGTAGTCATGGTTAACCTTCCCCTTTCTTTTTTAAAGAATATGGTCGCCGATGGATCCCTTCCTTGGGCTACCGGATTTGATATTGTAATAGCTATGCCTATTTCCTGGCTTCCACTGGTTGCTGATTATTCTCGCTTTGCTAAAAGCACCAAAAGTGCCTACCGGGGAACCTGGTGGGGTTACTTTTTGGTGAGTTCTTGGATGTTTCTATTGGGTTTTTTTCTTTCATTGGCAACTGGACAAAGTGATCCAATCCCTGGTATGGTGGCCATGGGTTTTGGGGTCATAGCATTTATGGTAGTACTTTTTTCAACTATTACGACAACTTTTTTAGATATTTACTCAACAGCAGTTTCTTTTATGAATATTAAGCCGAGAGTAAAAGAAAAGGTTGCAACTTTCATTTTTGGAATATCTGGCACCGGACTGGCGCTTTTCTTCCCTGTGGACCGTTATGAAAGTTTTTTATATTTCATCGGATCAATTTTCATTCCTTTGTTTGGAGTGGTTCTTTTTGACTACTTTGTTTATCGGAAAAGAAATGTTGATGTCAATCAACTTTTGCACCAGAAAGAATACGACCTTTTAGCTTGGTTGGCTTGGGCGGGCGGGTTCGTTATTTATCGATTATTTTTGAATTATTTGCCGGTTTTTAGCGCATCCCTTCCCAGTCTTTTTTCTTCCGGCACTCTATATTTGGTGTTAAAAAAATGGATAAAAAAATAATTCAACAATGTGTTTCATTGCTACCAATTATTCGTCAAAAGAAGCCCCTTATTCACCATATAACCAATATGGTAACCGCCAATGATAATGCCAACGTCACATTGGCGATTGGTGCTTCACCAGTAATGGCACTCTCGAAGGTAGAAGTTGAAGAAATGGCTGCTCATGCCGATTCTTTGGTTTTGAATTTGGGAATTTTAAATCCAGATGTTATCGAGAGTTGCCGATTAGCTGGGAAAGTAGCCAATCAAAAGAGGATTCCGGTTATTTTAGATCCGGTTGGGGCGGGAGCCACTCAATATCGAACCAACTCAGCTAAGGAAATTCTCTCTGAAATCAAGATAGCTATTATACGCGGGAATGCTGGTGAAATATCCGCTCTTTTAGGTGAACCGCGATTAATTCAAGGTGTAGATGCTGTCTCCACCAATTTATCTATTTCAGATTTAGCTCGGGAAGCCAGCCGGCGTTATGGAACAATAGTGGCAGTGACGGGAAAAGTTGATTTTATCAGTAATGGGATTCATCTTATTTCAGTTTTTAACGGCCATCCATGGTTAACATTTTTAACTGGAACCGGATGCATGGTTTCTTCTCTCTGTGCCACTTTTGCTTCCGTTGAAGAGGATCATCTCATATCAACCACTGCCGCTATAGGATTTTTCGGTGTTTGTGCGGAAATTGCTGCTAAAAAAGTAGAGGGTCCAGGGCTTTTTCACCAGGTTTTATTTGATGTTATATATAATATGGATGTTGAAAATTTTGCTTCTTCTTTGCAAGTTGAGGTGGAAACATGATTGATTATTCTTTATATGTGATTACTGATCGAGATTTACCGAGAAATAGAACCCTAATCGAAGTGATTGAGGAAGTTATCCAGGGGGGCGCCACAATCATTCAATTACGCGAAAAAAACCTTCCAACCCGGATCTTTTTTGAGAATGCACAAACGGTTCGAAAAATTACCAAAACAACTGGAATTCCATTGATCATTAATGATCGTCTGGATATTGCTTTAGCAGTGGGCGCCGATGGTGTACATCTCGGTGATGAGGATTTGCCTTTAAGATATGCTCGGGAAATTGCTCCTCATTTTATTATTGGCTATTCGGCTGATTCAGTCCATCAAGCCCAAAAAGCTGAAGAGGATGGAGCTAATTACCTGGGGGTCGGAAGTGTTTTTCCTACTCAAACAAAGATCGATGCCGGCATGGCTATTGGTACCAAACGGTTGAGGGAGATTAAAACGGCGGTTTCGATACCGGTCATTGCTATTGGCGGTATTACCTTAGAAAATCTTCCCGAAGTAATCCAATCCGGAGTTGATGGAGTGGCAGTCGTCTCAGCAATAGTTGCTGCTGACTCGCCTTTTGAAACAACGAAAAGATTTCGATACATAATTGATACATTTAGAAAGGGGAAAACATGTCAACCCTAACTGATATTGGGGAATTTGGGCTTATCGATTTAATTAAAAAAAAGTTTACACCTTACGGTCCTGAAACCGTAGTTGGGATTGATGACGACTGTGCTGTTGTTACGGGAAGAGAAGGGTTTTATACTCTTTACACCTGTGACTCTCAGGTAGAAGGATCTCACTTTATAACCGATTTAGTTCCTCCCTATTTACTGGGACAAAAGGTTTTATCAGTAAACTTAAGCGATATTGCCGCCATGGGAGGAACACCTCGTTTTGCTCTTTTATCCTTGGTCCTTCGCTCGAATGTTTCGATTCGATGGATAGACACCTTTTTAGAAGGATTTCGTTATAAGGCAAACCAGTATGCTGTTGAGGTTATTGGAGGAAACCTAGCTCATACCGAGGGCAAACTGATATTCGATGTAACTTGTATTGGAGAAGTGAAGAGAAACCGACTTTTGCTACGAAATCAAGCCCGTGTTGGAGATTTGATTCTGGTAACTGGTTCTTTAGGTGATGCTGCTGCCGGACTGAAGATCCTTTTAGAAGAACAAAAAATGAATACGGCAAAGAAGCAATATCTTTTAAATCGATATTTTTTGCCCGAACCACGAGTAGAGGTGGGGAGAATCTTGGCAGATAGTAAAGATAGAATTGCACTCATTGATATATCTGATGGTTTCGCGCAGGATTTAGGGCATATTTTAAAACAGAGTCAGGTAGGTGCAATTATTGATCCAGAAAGAATCCCACTTTCTCGACAGCTCATTTCCTGGTGTTCAGAACAGAATTGTTATCCTCTTGATTATGCATTTAGTGGAGGAGAGGATTACGAACTTATTTTTACTACAACTCCTCAAAATGCTGATGAACTTCGAAATAAAATCCAGCGTGAGGTTGGAGTTCCGGTGACTATAGTTGGTGAAATCACCACTGGAAGTAATCTCATATTTGAAAAGAATGAGCAAAATTATGAATTTCATACCCAGGGATGGAATCATTTTTCCTCTTTTTAATAAATACTCATTCTAACAGCAATGTCTAACGACTATTTGCTGATGAAAAAAAGCTAAAAACAGGAAAAAATGACAGTGCGGAGGAATTTTCATGTTAAAACGAGTCCTTACTATTGCCGGTTCTGACTCAGGAGGAGGAGCGGGTATCCAGGCTGATTTAAAGACTTTTTGTGCCTTTGGTGTTTATGGAATGACGGCGATAACCGCGGTCACTGCCCAGAATACCCATGAGGTCTTATCAATTACTGCCCTGAATCCGGCAGCAGTTTATAATCAGATTAAAGCAATTGCTGAAGATATTGGGGTTGATGCAGTCAAAACCGGGATGCTTTTTAATGCTGAGATCATTGAGGCAGTGGTTGAAGCGATAAAAAATTTTTCACTACCTCAATTAGTTATTGACCCAGTTATGGTTTCAAAATCAGGACGTTATTTGCTTGAATCAGAGGCGATCCATAGCTTTAAAGAAAAAATATTACCACATGCCCAGGTGGTTACACCCAATTTAAATGAAGCCTCGGTTTTATCAGGTATATCAGTTCTTACCCCAGACGAAATGAAACAAGCAGCCCGTATTATCCATCAAATGGGACCAAAATATGTCTTAATCAAGGGTGGGCATTTAGCCGGTGAGGAAATGATGGATATTCTTTTTGATGGAAAGAAAGATGTAATTTTTCCGGTACAGCGACAAATGACTAAAAATACTCATGGAACCGGGTGTACCTATTCGGCTGCCTTAGCATCTCTTTTGGCGTTGGGATATGATGTTCTCGCCGCAGTAAAAATAGTTCGTCGATATATGGATATAGTTATTCGATATTCTCTTAGTTTGGGGAAAGGCTTTGGTCCAACCAATCATCTCGCCCCGCTTTTTCTCAAATGTGGTTTAAATCCTGAAAAGGGAGGATGGAATTGGTAGCTGTGGAATAGGAATGAGATTATCCTGTTTATATGTGGGGTAACTATAAATAGTTTATAATAATACCTGGCGACTTATCTTGGGGGTGGGATTATGCAGAAACGAAAATTGGGAAAAACCAATCTGGATATTTCGGTAATGGGGTTAGGTGGATTTCATTTAATAGAGCTTAGTGAGAAAAATGCCCTTGAAATAATCAATCGATACTTAGATCGGGGCGGTAATTATTTGGAAACAGCTGCTGGGTATGGATTTGGGAATTCAGAATTGAAAATTGGAAAAGTAGCAAAAAACCGCCGTCAAGAGTTTATCCTGGCGAGCAAGAGCATCGAAAGAAAGAAAAAGGAGCTTTTAGCATCAATTGATGAGAGCTTGAAAAGATTGCAAACCGATTCGATTGATATCTTTTTTCTCCACGAATTTGGAAGACATGAGTTCGTTGATATAGCATCCGGACCTAATGGAGCGTTGGAAGGATTAGAGGAAGCGAAAAGATTAGGGAAAATCCGTTTTACTGCATTTTCGAGTCATACCGGTCCAGAGGTTGCCTTGCGAGCACTTAATTCTTATCCTTTTGATGTGATTATGATCCCCCTAAACTTTTTCGACCGTTTTAACTTTCCTGCCTGGGAATCTCAGGTTATACCAGCTGCCCTGGAGAAAAATGTCGGTTTATTGGCCATGAAGGTTTTTGCCGACGGGTTACTCTGGAAGAATTGGGAAAATGCGCTTCGTTACACTCTGAGTCTACCAATTTCTTCGGCTATAATTGGAGCTAATACCCTTGAATATTTGGAAAAGGATATTCAATTTATAAATACCATTCAAGCTATGAGTGAAAAAGAAAAAGAACAACTTTTCTTAAAAGCTTCAGAACTTGGCCAGTATGTTTGTCGACAATGTGATAAATGTTTACCCTGTCCGGAGAAAATTAATATCCCTTGGATATTTGCCTTAGAAGGACAATGGGACCGCCAATTGGCCGATGGTGTGGTTCGTGACCCTGGTGAATACGCACTGCGTGATCGATTACGTTTTTGGTTTGGCAACCAAGATTATGCTCAAGAAGCTTATAAAAAAGTTGATCCCAAAGCCCTGGCTTGTAGTGAATGTGGTGAATGTATTCCTCGCTGTCCCTACCACCTTCCAATAATTGAAAAATTAAAAATTGCCCATGATAAATTGACTGATACCCGTCCACCGGTGAAAATCCGGATTATTTAAGGATAGCAAAGAATGATCCGGAGCTAGAAAGAGATTTTCGCCTTCATTTTCCTGTCTTTCATTAAAGGAGGAAGAACCT
>MWBQ01000066.1 GCA_002069605.1 Candidatus Atribacteria bacterium ADurb.Bin276 | reverse complement strand
GTATGGTTTGTCCGGGTTGGAAAGTACAACGGATTAATTCACTGGCTAATGGACTTTCTATTTTTCTCTGGATTAATCGTCGTAACGGACGAGCACCATAATCAGGATCATATCCATTTTTTGCTAAAAAGTCCTTCACTTGGTCATCCAAAACAATACTCAACCCTTGTTCCTGAAGCCGTTTTTCAAGGTAGGACATCATTATGTCAACAATTTGATGAATTTGTTCTTCTGTTAAGGGTTTGAACACAATGATTTCATCAATACGATTAATAAATTCTGGCTTGAAATGTCTTTCAACTTCCTTAAGAACTGCTTGTTTCGATTTCTCAAATCCTGCTAACTCAGTAATGGAAAGACTTCGGAATGCCTGGCTGCCTAAATTTGAAGTCATAATAATAACTGTATTACGAAAATCAACCGTTCTCCCTTGTCCATCAGTTAATCGTCCGTCATCCAAAATTTGTAATAAGATATTAAACACATCGGGATGAGCTTTCTCTATTTCATCGAGAAGAATAACTTGATAAGGGCGTCTTCTCACGATTTCGGTCAGTTGGCCACCCTCTTCATATCCTACATAACCAGGAGGTGCTCCAATTAAACGGGATACGGTATGTTTTTCCATATATTCTGACATATCAATCCGTAGCAAAGCATCATCGCTTCCGAACATAAATTCCGCCAGAGCTTTTGCCAATTCAGTTTTCCCAACACCGGTAGGTCCAAGAAAGAGAAAAGAGCCGATTGGTCTTTTCCCTTCGGTTATGCCCGCCCGGGATCGTCGAATCGCTTCAGCAACCGCATGAAGAGCTTCATCCTGTCCAATTACTCGCCGATGAAGCTCTTCTTCCATACGAAGCAACCTTTCTCTTTCCTTTTCCATCAGTTGAGTAGTTGGTATGCCAGTCCAGGAAGAAACCACCTCAGCGATATCGGAAGCTGAAACGACCTCGCTCATTTGTTTTTCTTGAAGCCACTTATCCCGAGTTTCTTGATAGCGAAGACGAAGCGCTTCGGCTTGATCTCTCAAAGCAGCAGCTTTTTCGTATTCTTGAGCCTGGACTGCCGCCATCCCTTCTTGAGCCATTTTCTGCAGCTCAAGCTCCATATCCTTTATTTCTGGTGGAACACTTTGGATATCAATACGCTTTTTACTAGCAGCTTCATCTATTAAATCAATTGCTTTATCAGGAAGGAAGCGATCGTTAATAAATTTTGCCGATAATTCGGCCGCAGCATCAAGGGCATCATCTGCTATTTTCACTTTATGGTAGGCTTCATATTTATCCCTCAGTCCTTGAAGGATTTTTTTGGTTTCTTCAATACTGGGCTCGCCTACAAAAACCGGTTGAAAACGCCTCTCCAAAGCTGCATCTTTCTCGATATATTTTCGATACTCATCCAGAGTAGTAGCTCCTATTGTTTGCAGCTCTCCTCGAGCTAACAAAGGTTTCAGGATGTTCGCAGCATCAATGGCTCCTTCGGCTGCTCCAGCACCCACAACGGTGTGCAGTTCATCAATAAATAGAATTATTTTCCCTTCCGACTTTTGAACTTCCTCTAAAACAGCTTTCAAACGTTCCTCAAATTCTCCTCGGAACTTTGCACCTGCCAAGAGAGAACCCATATCAAGAATAATAACACGTTTTCCTTTTAAACTTTCTGGCACATTCCCCTGGACAATTTTTTGTGCCAAACCTTCTACGATAGCTGTTTTTCCTACTCCAGGGTCTCCAATAAGAACTGGATTATTTTTGGTCCGTCGGCTTAATATTTGAATTACTCTATTCACTTCGTTATCTCGTCCGATTACCGGGTCTAGCTTCCCATCTTGAGCATATTGGGTTAAATCTCTTCCATATTTTTCTAAGGCCATATAACGTCCCTCCGCATAAGGATCATCAACTTTCCTTTTTCCTCGAATTTCTTGTAGGGCTCGGTATATTTTTTCAACATCTACCTTATAATTTTTTAAAATCTTATTGCTTAAACCACTTTCCTCTTTAGCCACAGCAATTAAAAGATGTTCCACGCCAACATAGGAATCTTTTAACCTTTTGGCCTCTTCAACCGCTCCGTCTAAAACCGATTTTGCTCGCGGTGTTATATAAATCTGAGCTTCAGTGCTTGCTTGGAAATAAACCGAGGGTCTTTTTTCTAAAGAGGTCTCCAATTCATTTTGAATGGTTTCCGGAGAAACTTGACAACGTTCTAATATTTGGCCAGTTATTCCCTCGGGCTGCTTAACTAAAGCTAAAAGAATGTGCTCTACATCCAGTTGATTGTGATGATATTCTAATAAGATGTTTTGAGCTAAATGAATGACTTCTTTGGCTTTTTCGGTAAACTGTTCAAAGTTCATAACAAAATCTCACCACCCTTCGAAATTCTTCCCTCTAAATCCTTGATTCGATTTCTCATTTTCTCTCTTTCTTTTTCCCATTGACCTTGAATAGCTTCTATTTGTTCAGTTAATCTCAGGATTATTTCAACTCCAGCTAAATTGACTCCCATATCTTGAGTTAAAGCTTTGATCTGTCTCACTCTTTCAACATCTTGATAGGAATACAACCGGATATTTCCTTGACTTCGATTAGGTCTAAGTATTCCCATTTTTTCATAATACCGGAGAGTTTGAGGATGCAGGTTGGTCATTTGAGCAACCACACTGATTATGAAATATTCATCCTTTTGGTTATTTTTTACCATCTTACATACATCCTCCTCTATTCCTATTAATCGACTTTATGTGAACAGATGAGATCGGGGATTTTCCTTCCTTATTGACGATAAATCTTGAAATAATTTCCTTTCTTTTTCATCAAGACGGGTAGGCAAAACAACTCGAATTTTGACCAATTGATCGCCTACTGATCCAGTTTTTCTATCCTTAATCCCCAGCCCTCGAAGCCGCAAAGTCATTCCATTTTGGGTTTCAGGAGGGATTTTCATTTTCACTTTTCCATTAACGGTTGGCACTTCAATTTCAGTTCCCAAAAGAGCTTCGTAAAGAGTTAATGGGAGGTCAAGATGGATATCGTGCTTTTCTCTCCTAAAAAAGGGATGGGGTTGGATTTTAACCACTAAATATAAATCACGCCCATTGAGCACTCCAGGTACTCTTAATTTACTTCCGTCTTGAATTCCTGAGGGGATACTTACATCAACGGTTTTTTTTCTTCTGACTAATCCTCGACCATTACAGGTAGTACAGTTTTGATTCTGGCCTCTACATTGGGGACAGGGTTCTTCGAATTCAAGATGAAAATTCTTTCGCGTTCCTAAAACACTCTCTATAAAATTAATTTCTATGGGATGGGAAGAAGGCTCTGCTTCACCTTTCTGAGGATATCCGTTTATCCATTCATTTTTCCTCGAAGATCGGAAACGAGTCGAATGGGTTCGAGAACTGGATCCTCCAAATAAATCACCAAAAAATGTTCGGAAAAAATCGCTAAAATCTCCTCCTTCAAAGTTGGTAGAATAGGTTTGCTGGTATGAGGTTCCACCCGATCCATACTTGTTATAGTAATCTTTCCAAAATTGCTCAGTATCTTTTTGCCCATAACTATTCCAAGCCGATCCCAGTTCATCGTATCTTTTTCGCTTTTCTGGATCACCCAGGACTTCATAGGCTTCGTTAATTTCTTTAAAGCGTTTTTCGGATTCTTTGTTTCCGGGATTGAGGTCGGGATGATACTTACGAGCCAATCGACGATAGGTTTTCTTTATTTCTTTCTCATCGGCATTTCTATTTAAACCTAATATTTGGTAGTAGTCTTTGAATTCCATTGAAATTTCATCCCCTTTACCGGAAATTCTCTTTTTTAAACTACTTAACACAAAGAAGGGATGGTTTTAACCATCCCTTCTTTTCTTATCTCTCATAATCTCCTCACAGCTGATTGATTAGGATTATTCAGTCTGGATGGAAACCTTCCGAGGTTTTGATTCCGCCGGCTTGGGAAGATGTATTTCTAAGACCCCATTGCGATAAGCCGCCGATATTTCTTCGGTTTCAACCGGTAAATTAAGTTGAAAAGTTCTTGAAAAAGGACCCACCAGTCTTTCTCTTCGTAAGTATTTTCTCTGGTTAGTTTGGTCAAACTTCTTTTCACCTTTTAGGGTAAGTTGATCACCGTTAATTATGATATCAACCTCTTTTTGACTTACTCCTGGTAGATCTACCCAAAGAACAATTTCATTCTCATCTTCGGTTATGTCTACCATTGGAACCCAAGCTTCATTCGGTGAAGGTTGTCTTTCATGTCGAACCATACTGTCATCAAATAGTCGATTTATCCTATCCTGTAAAAGAGTTAAATCACGAAAAGAATCAAAACGGTACACAATTATCACCATACCTTTCTTTGATGTTGTTTGACTTTGACATTTAAAAGTATAAAACTTGATAAACTGATTGTCAAGAGTACGAGGGTATAAATTTTAAGTGAGGGAAAAATATGGCTTATAAACCCAATTGAGGTGATATTTTTTGCATAGCCTGCAAGGCAATCAATAAAAATTCATTCAAGCTTAACTGCAGATTGTTGCAGCTTTGGATTTGGTTACGGTCGGCACCTCGCGCAAAGCTTTTTTCTTTGAAGCGATTCATAAGAAAATCAAGATCCAATTCGCTGAGCGAACGATTGGGATGTATCAGAGCACAGGCAACAATAAACCCACTAACTGGGTCTACCGCGAATAATGCCTTTTCTAAAATACTATTCGGAACATGGCCAGTTGCAGGATTGTGGGAACGTAACGCAGCAACAATGTTATCGGAATAACCAACTTCGCTCAATATCCGAGCCCCTTCTAAACCATGAGATTCGGGACAATTTTTAGTGATTTCATAATCTATATCGTGCAGTAGTCCAACCAAAGCCCACTCTTCAAGGTTTTGATTATAAAGAGGTGCCAGGTCCTTCATAATTGCTTCACAGGCTAAACAATGTTTTAATAAATTCTGGTTGTTTAAATATTTTTTAAGCATTGCTAAAGCATGGTTTCGATTCATCAATTATTTTCTCAGCTGACTCATTGGGTTAATTGCAGTTCCTTTTTGACGAATCTCAAAGTGACAGTGATTACCAGTAGCATTGCCCGTTGAACCCACTCGTGCTATCGGATCGCTCTGATTAACCCTCTGACCTCTGGTTACTAAGTTGACACTGTTGTGAGCATATACAGTCTGATGCCCATCGGCGTGGGTAATGATTACCATTCGTCCATAGTTTCCACTTGAACCGGAAAAAGTAACTACCCCGCTTTGAGCAGCTCGAATGATCGTTCCGGCTGAAGCACAGATATCAATACCCTTATGCATTCGTCCCCCCCTCATCCCAAAGGGTGAACTCACTCGTCCCCTAACCGGCCAGATATAACCTTTTTGTGATTCACCGTAACCATCAGAAACATAGGTCGGAATACGGATCTGCTGACCGATTCTTAAGCGGCTTTGCTGGTTTAACCCATTCACATTCATCAATAGATCTAACGATACCCGATAACGTCGGGCTATGGACCAGAGGCTATCACCTGATTGTACTTGATAGATCTGGTATTGATTAGAAGTATCTCCCGGTGAAGGCCTTTTTTCACTGGATGAAACCCATATTTTTTGATTAATTTGCAAACGGTCTGCACTTTTCAAATTATTGACTTTCAATAAAGTATTAACACTCACTCCATATTTCCGGGAAATATTCCATAGAGTATCACCCGAAGCGATTGTATAATAAAAACCTTCCTTTTCAGTGGTTTGGTTTTTCTTGTCATTTTGAGCGACCAAAACCTGAGGTGCTTCATTTTGTTGGGTTGGTATTTTCAATTTCATTCCAATTTGGAGAATCGAATTCTCAGAAAGATTATTCTCAGCCATAATGGTCTTAATACTAACTCCAAAAACCCTGGAGATAGTCCACAGAGAATCACCTTTTCGGATTTCATAAGATTGAATAGTAGTGGTTGTTGGTTGATTCTTCGCAGTTTGCATCGTTCCTTGGTGGTTTTGAGATCCAGTGATTTTAATTTTCTGGCCAATTCTTAATATTGAACATTCAGTAAGATTGTTGTCTTTGAGGATTTTTTCCTGGGGAACACCATATTTTTTAGCAATGGACCAAATATTATCTCCAGCACATATTGTGTAAGTAATGATTTCTTTGCTGCTTTCTTCTTGACTTTTTTCAATTAAAATTTTTTGTCCTATTTTTAATATTGAATTTTTATTCAAAGCATTCATTGCCATTAAGCTTTCTAATGGGACTTTATAATACCTTGAAATACTCCATAAGTTATCGCCAGCTTGAATAGTGTGATATGTGGATGCTAAACCATCTGGAGAAATCGCCGTAAGAAACAAACAAAGTAAAAAGAAACCAAAAAATGATCTCACCAGAGTGGGTGCTGATTTCTCATTCCACATTTTTTCACCTCTCCAAAGTCAGATTAAAAGAATAATCTCCAAATGAAAATTCGCGGGAAAAATCATTTCGGAGAGAATTTCCGTATAAAATTTCATAGGCTAAGGTTTCATCTTGAATGAATTGTTCATTTTCTTGAATGAGAATTCTGGCTATTTGATTCGTCCCATCATTTACACCAATTCGGATTCGATCCTCGACTTCAAACCCAGCTTCTTTTCTTAATAACTGAATTTGATGAACTAAATCTCGAAGATATCCCTCTCTCAATAGAATATTATTTAATTGAGTATCAAGAACGACCGCATATCCCTCCATGCTTTCCACCGAAACCGAACCACTGGCTTTCAATAGAATATCAACTTCTTGTCGTTCAATCAACACCTTTTCTCCTGATACTAAAATAAATAAATGTCCTTCTTCTAAAAGTTGAAGAGCAGTTTGACGTTCAACCTGCGATAGAACCCGTGCTACGTCCTTCACCTTAGAACCATGTTTAGGACCTAAAACTGAAAAACGAGGCTTTAAAACCAGTTCAATCCCTTCAGGAAGTTTTGCTGTCCATTGTATTTCTTTAACATTCAATTCTTCCTGAATGATATCTTCGAATTGCATCGTTCCTTCGCGTTCATTTTGATTGGGAATCACTAAAATTGCCTTGGATAATGGCTGTCTAATTTTAATATTCACCTTATTCCGCACCGAACGTCCTAATATGGTAATTTTTCGAGCAACTTCCATAAAAAGAAGTAAATCGGGATCAACCCGTAAGGGATTAGAAGATGGATAATCTTCCAGATGGACGCTCTCCTTTCGATGACCATTATTTTTATTTAAGCTATCATAAACCATTTCCGCAACGAAAGGTATAAAGGGAGCGACTCCCTTCGCTAATCCAGACAATATTTCATATAGAGTATAATAAGCTGCTCGCTTGTCATCATCCCATTCAGATTTCCAGAATCTACGTCGAGAGCGGCGAATGTACCAATTACTTAAATCTTCTATTACAAAATTTTCAATTACTTTGGCAGCTCGTGATACTTCATAATCATCTAACCATTCCCGAACTTGTTGAATCATGGTTTCAAAACGAGAAATAATCCAGCAGTCGAGTACATTGCGGTTTTTAAATTCAGTAGCGAATTCCACTTTCGGTTCAAAACCATCAGCATTGGCGTAAAGAACAAAGAAATGAAAAACATTCCAAAAAGTCGTAAAAAACTTACTATAAACTTCTCCCAGTGTTTGCTTGCCAAATCGTTTTGGCACCCAGGGTGGAGATACGGAAAAAACATACCAACGAAGGACATCAGCACCATAGGAAGATATCAGCTCCCAAGGACTAACCACATTCCCGATATGCTTACTCATTTTCTGTCCTTTTTCATCCAGTCCCAGTTCAGTTACTAAACAATTTTCAAAAGCTGGGCTTTGGAAAAGGATACTGGCTAAAACATGAAGGCTATAAAACCAGCCCCGGGTTTGATCGATAGCTTCGCAAATAAAATCAGCTGGAAAAAGGCTGGCAAAACGTTCTTGATTTTCAAAAGGATAGTGATTTTGGGCTACAAACATCGCTCCCGAGTCAAACCAGCAATCAAGAACCTCTAGCGTTCTTCTCATCTCTCCCCCACACTGAGAACAGGTTAAGGTTATGGCATCGACATATGGCCGATGGAGCTCAATTTGATCGATTTGCTGATTGGCACGCTGAATAAGCTCTTGTCTTGACCCTATAGCTTCTTGATAACCACAGCTTTCACATTTCCAAATATTAAGAGGAGTACCCCAATATCGTTCTCGGCTTAAAGCCCAATCAACCACGTTCTCCAAGAAATTTCCAAACCTGCCACTTTGGATGTGATCTGGATGCCAGTGAACTTTGAGATTATTTTCTAATAAAGTTTCTTTAACTGCTGTAGAACGAATAAACCAGCTTCCCTTAGCATAATACAAAAGTGGCGTATCACAACGCCAACAAAAGGGATAGGTATGGCGATGGGTTTCTTGTCGGTATAACTGACCGGTGGATTGGAGATATTTTATGATCAAAGGATCAGCATCTTTAACCCAAAGCCCGTGCCAGAGTGGTACGCTCTCATCATATGTTCCATCAGCTTTCACCGGATGGAGCACAGGAAGATCAAAGGTTTGAGCCAACCTCATATCGTCTTCTCCAAAAGCTGGAGCTATGTGAACAATTCCAGTTCCTTCTTCAGTTGAAACAAAGTCTCCGTGATAAACTTGATATCCTTTTGGCGCAGCCAAGAAGGTCATTAGAGGATTATAGGACAAGCCAATTAGTTCTTTCCCCTTCATTTCTCTAATCAGAGTATATGCATCGGGTTGAAATAATGCTGGCAAACTTTCCCGATTGAGGATGAGATGTTTGCCAGTCTCTTTTTCTTCAATTTCCACATAATCGAGGTCTTGACCAACTGCCAATGCAACATTCGCTACCAATGTCCAGGGGGTGGTTGTCCAAACTAAGAAAAAGGTATTCTCTCGATTCTGGATTTGAAAAAGAAGATAAATTGACGGATCTACCACATCTTGATAACCCTGGGCTACTTCATGACTGGAAAGAGAAGTCCCACATCGTGAACAATAAGGCAAAACCTTATATCCTTGATAGAGAAGATTTTGATTAAAGAGTTGTTTGAGAATCCACCAAAGACTTTCAATATAATCATTATCGCAAGTTACATAGGGATGGTCCATATCCATCCAAATTCCCATGCGTTCGGTGATCTTTTCCCATTCTTTTATATATTTCCAGATACTCTCTCGGCATTTCTGGTTAAAACGATCAATCCCATAATTTTCTATATCTTGTTTCCCGGAAAATCCCAGCATTTTTTCTACTTCTAATTCGACAGGAAGTCCATGGGTATCCCAACCAGCTTTGCGAGGTACATAATAACCACACATGGTTTTATAACGGGGAATCAAATCTTTCATACTCCTGCCAATAATATGGCCGGCATGAGGATATCCATTGGTGGTTGGCGGCCCTTCATAGAAAATAAAACGTTGGTTTCCTTCTCGTTGCTGATAACTTTTCTGGAATATCTTTTTTTCTCGCCAAAAATCAAGTATCTTTTCTTCGCGATAACCTAACTCAGAGACTTTCCCTAATGATTCAAACATATTGTCACCTGCCTGCAATGATGAGCTGGAAAGATAGTTCGAAAATACCCTTTCTTATTTTATCTCTATCCAAGAAATACTTAAACAATATAACCGAATTCAGGATTTTTTGCAATTTATTAGGGGTTTATCGCTGCCTGTAAAAATGGTTACTTTTTTACTGGATGGGATTCGCTGTTGTAAAGCACTTCTTTGGAGGAATCCCATCCTTTAACTTATTATTCAGCTGGAGGGGTGACTGTTTCTGGGTTGGTATCAGTTGCCGGAGCTTCGGGTATTTCCTCTTTAGGAAGGTTTTCTTCAAGAATGGCAATTTCTGATTTATTTTTCATAGCTTCGATCATTTTTTCAAATGCCTCTTGCTGAACTTTGGGAAGCAGCTTGGTACGGATTTCTTCTTTTACTTCAGCAAGGTCTTTCAACCGAGGCTGCAAATGATCTTCAACTAAGAAAACATGAATACCATAATCGGTTTCGATTGATTCGCTCACATTGCCAGGAGCCAGATCAAATAAAACCTTTTCCATCTCTGGCTCAAGATCGCCTTTGCGTATCATACCCATCTCTCCGCCAGTTTGGGCATCAGGAGACTGAGATTTCTCTTTGGCTACTTGCTCAAAAGGTTTCCCTTCTTTCAATTCCTTTTGAACTACATCGGCTTCTTCCTTCGTATTCACCATGATATGCCTGGCTTTTACCTGTTCTGCTTCGGTATAAAGGGTCGGATTTGATGAATATTCTTTTTCGATCTCTTCATCAGAAACCACAGCCTTTTCAATTATTTCTCGAGTCACAAATTCTTGAATCATGATCTGCTGGGTTACATTTTCAATTTTTTTCTTCACATCTGGATCATCGGCCAAACCAAGTTTTTTCGCTTCTTGGACCAAAAGAACTTGACGTATCCATTGTTCTAATAAATCTTTAAATCCACCAGGAAACTGGGTTCGATAATTTTCTGGCATGGTATCCCAAATTTCTTTTAACTCAGCTAAATAAACCGGTTCTCCATTGACTTCAGCAATGACGACTTGTTCGTTCGTAACTGGTGTTTCGATATTCTGTGCTTCTTCAACGGCACCTTCAGCACTTGAATTTTCTTGAGCTATGCTTTGGATAGAAAACAAAAAAATACCAATCATAAAAATGATACTTACTATAAAAACTGAATATCTTCGTTTCATCATATATCTCCTTTCGAATCTGATTCATCCTTTTGATCTTCAAATACATCAAAACAAAAAGAATCTTCTACATCTACTGATGTTTTCTTACTCCCCCTTTCCTCAGTCAAACTCAACAACAAAGAAAATTTTTCTTCCATTTTTTTTAAATTTTCATTATTTTTATGTATCATCAATGAAATGCTTTTCAGACGCTCATTCAAAACCCAAAATAATACGAGCCCATACAAAATGAGAATTATTATCAAGAGTCCAAGGATCAAAGAACTAACCTCCCTCCAAGATTTCTTTTCTCACGCTATCCCATAATTACTGATCCACTTTTCAGCTCAGTAATTTTTCCAAAACGACTGGTGGGGACATTAATACCAATTAAACAATTTCGGGGAATTATGGAGTGAAGAGGAATTTGAGAATTTTTACCTACCAAATTAACACCCCAACTCAGTATATCCGGTCGAAGTCGGTTGGGAGTGTAATCATCTCCTGCTCCTATAATCGAATCCTCCCCCACAATAACATTTTTATCCAGTATACTTCTCTCCACCACTGAACCAGCTTTAATTATTGAATCATTAAATATTATCGAATCGTAAATTTTCACATTTTTTTCAATTACTGCTCCAGGAAAAACAACTGAATGGATCACCTCGCCATGGATAACAGTCCCCTCACCAATTATCGATGATTGGACCAAAGCCCCCTTTCCAATCTTGGCAGGAGGATTTTGAGATCGATTGGTATAAATTACCCAATTCGGATCATATAAGTTAAAACAGGGAAGAGGCTCTAATAAATGCATATTTGCTTCCCAATACGCCTTTATGGTTCCAGTATCAAACCAACAACCATCAAAGAAAAAAGCTTGAATTTTAATAGAATTTAAATTTTCAATAATAACATTGTTGACTAAATCATATTTCGATTCTTGGACATTTTTTTGTAAACATTCATTTAAAAATTCTAAACGAAAAATATAAATTCCCATGAAAGCAATATTGGTTTTTGGCTGTGATGGTTTTTCTTCAAAACCAATAACTTGGTTCTTACCGTCGATTTCTAAAATTCCAAACCGTGACCGATCTTCAGTTTTCACCCGGGTCACTACTAAGGTAACGTCGGCATCATTATCCAGGTGATAATCCATAAGAGAATTATAATCCATCATATAGGCGTGGTCACCGGAAAGCACTAAAAGATGATCCAACTTTTTTCTCTTAATAATATTCAAATTCTGATAAACAGCGTCTCCAGTTCCACGATACCAACCTCCAACGGTTTTTCCTAAATAAGGTTGAAGGAGCTCTATTCCACCCTTTTTTCGGTCCATGTCCCAGGGACGCCCAACCCCAATGTGCTCTATCAACGAACGCGGCTGGTACTGGGTCAAAATACCAACGTCATAGATACCTGAATTAATACAGTTACTTAAGGGAAAATCAATTAATCGATAAAAACCTCCGAAGGGAACAGCTGCTTTGGCTCTTTCTATTGATAAAACACTCAAGTGATTCCCTTTCCCACCGGCCAAAATGAGCGCAAATCGAATCGACATCTGGCTCACCTCCTATGCATCACCATCAAACCATTATGAATCTGTGACCAATTGCTGAGAATTCCTATTATTATACAGCTGTACCCTGAATTTCAATTAAAAAGAACTAAATCTTAATGGGTATATTCTTTCTGAGAATTTCTGCTGCATTTTCGGGAATTACTGGATTAATATAAAACCCAGTACCCCATTCAAATCCAGCTACCTTGGTTATAGTAGGCAACATTTCCATATGCCAATGATAGCTATCCTGGTATGATTTTTCTTCTTTTCGTTCAAAAGGAGCAGCATGAAGAATCAAATTATAGGGAGAATCATTCAGCGATTTTTTCATAGATACCAGTAATTTTTTCAATATTTCTGATAAATAATTTAATTCTTGGTCTTCAATTTTCATAAAATGAGATGAGTGTTTTTTTGGTAATATCCAAATTTCATAAGGAAATCGAGGAGCATAGGGAACAAACGCTAAAAACTGTTCGTTTTCGATAATCATCCTTTGATTATTATTTTGGTGGTATTGAACAATATCACAAAAAATGCAATGACCTTTTTCTTGATAATATTTATCAGCACCAAGCAGTTCCTCTTTCACCCTTTTGGGAATCACTGGAATAGCAATAAGCTGGGAGTGAGCATGTTGAATCGAAGCCCCCGCTAAAGCTCCTTGATTTTTAAAGATAATGCAATAACGAAAACGATGGTCTCTTTCCAAATCGCACATTCTTTCCCGATAAACATACATAACTTCAGCAATATGTTTCACCGAAAGATCACCAAGCTCTAAGTAATGATCGGGAGTTTCAATAATAACTTCATGTGCTCCTGAACCACTGAGAGATTCACAAATTCCATCTATACAATGGGCAAAGGGTTCTTCAATCCGCAAAGCGGGAAATTTATTCGGGACCACCCGAACTCTCCAACCTGGTTGATTTATCTCGGTATGCTTATCTCGAACGGAAAAAACCTCCTTCGGAGTGTGCATTTCCATCCCTTCACAAAAAACACAAGGACCAGGTTTTCGTATTTCTCCATGTACTCCAAAATCATAGGGTTTTAAACTTCTTTCATTGGCAATAATGACCCACCGGTCAACAACAGGATCTTTTCTCAGTTCCGACATGACTTTCCTCCAAACTTCTTCAAACTCTTTATCTTTTCGACTGTATCCTTTTTTCTGTATTAACTATCCGGTGATATAAAAATTTTTAAGGTATCCAATTTTCCTCGGGATGAATGTTTTCTAAGAATCCGGCCAATAATTGAATGGCTGCATCCAAATCATCACAATCGATCACCTCAGAAGGAGTATGCATATATCGATTGGGAATGCCTAACAAACCGGTAGCAACTCCTTGGCGATTGATTTGAATGCTGTTGGCGTCGGTCCCTGTAGCACGTGATTCAGCTTGTATTTGGTAGGGAATGTTTTTTTGGGTTGCCACCTCTACTAATTTTCGAAAAATATGGGGATTAATATTCGGACCTCGTGAAATGACCGGGCCCTTGCCCAAAGACACGTCTCCAACCTTTCTCTTATCTATATCAGGACAGTCAGAAGCAAAGGTCACATCAATTGCGATTCCTAAATGAGGATCGATTCTGAAAGCGCTGGTTCTTGCTCCCCTGAGACCGAGTTCTTCTTGTACCGTACTCACACCATATACACCACATTGCAACTTCTCTTTTTGAACCATTCGAAGAACCTCGGCAACAATAAAAGCTCCCACCCGATCATCGAATCCTCGACCAACAACTCGACTTCCAAGTAATTGGTCAAAACCAACATCCATGGTGATTGGATCGCCAATTTGTACAATTTTGGTGAGTTCTTCCTTATTTTTTGCGCCCACGTCAATCCATTGCTCTTCAAATTTAATCACTTTTTGACGTTCTTTTTCTTCCATCAAATGAATGGGCTTTTTTCCGATTACTCCCTTAACTGGTCCTTGAGAGCTATGAATAATGACTCTTTTTCCAGGGGTAACATGAGAATCGATTCCTCCAATAGTGGAAAAATGTATGTACCCCTGATCATTAATAAATTCCACCATCAAGCCGACTTCATCACAATGTCCTGCCAACATAACTCGAAACGAAGCATCAGGATAAATAACACCAATGGCATTGCCGTGGTAATCTTTGTAAAATTTGTCAACCTTACCTTGAACCCTTTCCTCAAATATTTTTTGAATCTGTTCTTCGAACCCCGATGGACTAGGAGTTTCAATGAGTTTTTTCAAAAATTCTTCTCGAGATTTCTCCATTTTAATATTCCCTCTTTCTCAAACCTGTTTATATTGAATAAGAACTAAAAAATGTTTTTGTGCTGATTCAATCAGCCATTATTTTTCTTGAAGAGAAGAAGTTTTTTTCTTTTTAACCATTCGGGGTGATTTTTTTAAGGTAATTTTAAGGACTTCATCAATTGTTTTAACTAAATGATATTTCATTTTTTTTCTCACATCTGCCGGTATATCGTCTAAATCATTTTCGTTTTCTTGAGGTAGAACAACTTCTTTAATCCCTGATCGATAGGCTGCTAAAGATTTTTCTTTTACTCCACCAATAGGAAGCACTTTTCCGGTAAGGGTTATTTCACCAGTCATAGCAATGGAATGCTTTACTGGTATTTGCGAAAGAGAAGAAACCATTGAAACAACCAGGGTTATTCCTGCTGATGGACCATCTTTTGGTATAGCGCCAGCGGGGACATGAACATGAATATCATGTTTTTCGTAAAACTTCTCATCAATCTTCCACTTTTTCGCTCGTTCCCGAACACAAGATAGTGCAATACGAGCCGATTCTTGCATAATATCTCCCATATTACCGGTTAATATCAAGTTTCCTTTTCCTGAGAGGACCGAAGACTCAACAAAAAGGATTTCTCCACCAGTTTGAGTCCAAGCTAAACCGGTGGCAACTCCAACTCGATCCTTTCCCGACATGACCTCATCAAAATAAATTCTTTTACCTAAATATTTTCTAAGATTTTCTTCGTCAACTACAAATGGTCCTTTTTTCCCTGAAGCAACGTCTTTAGCAATTTTCCTGCAAACCGTGGCGATTGTTCTTTCTAAATTTCTGACTCCCGCTTCACGAGTGTATTCTCGAATCATTTTAATTAAAATTTCATCACTTATCGTAACCGTTTGATCCTCGATTCCATTTTCTTTGCTCTGCTTGGGTATTAAATATTTGCGAGCAATGGCAATTTTTTCCGGATCAGTATAACCAGGGATTCGGATGAGTTCCATTCGATCCAACAAAGCTGGAGGAATGGTATCCAGAATATTCGCAGTTGCGATAAAAATAACCTTCGATAGGTCAAATGGAACTGCTAAATAATGATCAACAAAAGTTGAATTTTGCTCAGGATCTAAAACTTCGAGGAGAGCAGCAGAAGGATCTCCCCTGAAATCTAAACCGATTTTATCAACCTCGTCTAACATAAATACCGGGTTATTGCTTCCTGCTTTTCGGATTCCCTGAATAATCCGACCCGGAAGTGCTCCAACGTAGGTTCGGCGATGGCCTCTTATTTCCGCTTCGTCTCGTACTCCACCTAAGGATATCCGTACGAATTTTCTTCCCAATGCCCGGGCAATCGATTTTCCTAATGAAGTTTTTCCAACTCCTGGGGGACCAACAAAACAAAGTATTGGTCCTTTTAAATCTTTTTTCAAATGACCTACTGCCAAGTATTCAAGAATTCTTTCTTTTACTTTTTCCAAGTCATAGTGATCTTCATTTAATACCTTTTCAGCTTTTTTAAGATCTAAACTGTCTTCGGTTCTTATGTTCCAAGGAAGTTCGGTTATCCAATCAAGATAGTTACGAATGACTGGATATTCAGCTGAAACTGGTGGAATTCTCGATAATCGTTCCAGTTCTTTCTCGGCTTCTTTCAAAACTTCTGGCGGAAGTTTGGCTTTTTCAATTTTTTCTTTCAATTCATTTAATTCAATGGTTTTTTCATCCATTTCTCCAAGCTCACGTTGAATTGCTTTCAACTGCTCTCTTAAGAAATATTCTCGTTGAGTTTTTGCCATCTCTGATTGAATTTGAGTCTGAATCTTGCTGCCAATTTGGAGAATATCCAATTCTCGAGTTAAATAATAATTTACTTTTTTTAATTTCTCAATAAGTTCGTTGGTTGACAAAATATTTTGCTTGCTTTCTACATCCAGATTCAGGTTCGAAATTACAAAATGGGCAAGTCGTGAGGGTTGTTTAATATTCATCGCAGCAACAAATATTTCTTTGGGGAGATATGGAGCAAGTTCAACGACCTTCTGAAAAAGGGTTAATATGTTGCGGACTAAAGCTTCAGTTTCATCAGTTTTAATTTCTTCTTCTTTTATTATTTCAATTTTTGCCATAGGGTATGGATCCCATTGAATCCATTCAACAACGCGAAACTTATTTAAACCAAACACCAATATTTGAATAGCATCTTCTGGGAGCTTTAATAAACGGGATATTCGCCCTACAACACCGATATCATAAAAATCCTGAGCTGAAACGGTGTTATCTCCATCTTCTTTTTTGGTACGGAGTGTTAAAACTCCAATCATTTTATTTCCTAAAACCGCATCGTTAACTAATTTAACCCACTTTTCTCCATGAACTACCCAAGGCATGACCAGCTCAGGAAATAATACATTTTCATCTAAAGGAAGTACGGCAATTTTTTCCGGAATATCAAAACCTTTTTTTTCCTGATCAATGGATTCGGAAATCACATTTTGGTCAGCTTTAATCTCTGGAGGCTCTTCCGAAAGTGTAAACCAGTTGTCAATATATCCTTCCATGTCGGATCCTTTCCTAATAAACAATATTCTTATCAAGAAATGGGTTGAAATATTTATAATGAACTTTATATTTTTGAGAAAATTCTCTTTTTAAACCGATATTTTTTATTTTTGAGAGCACCCACTTACTCAAGAGGAATCCTCCGTTCGGTAATAACTTTTTTCTTTTTGCACTCAACTATGAGGAACCCTTCCCGATATCGGGCATTGATGGTCTCTCCATCAACCTCTTCAGGAAGATCAATTTCTCGTTGAAAAGGACCAAAGGGAATTTCCATTTGATGATAATCCCTTTTGGGGGGTGAAGGAACTTCCTTTCTCACACCCTTAAGTATTAATTTTCGTGATTGAATAGTCAAGTCGACTTCATTGACCAATACTCCGGCGAGATCTACCACAACAATAAAATTATCATCGGTTTCAAAAACATCACATAAAGGTTCCCAAGCTTTTTCAGAAAGTCCTAAGAAATGAGGTTTCTTTCCAGAAACATGCTCCATAAAGCGCTGCATTTCTTTCTGCATCGAATCAAACTCTTCCCACCAATTCTCTTTGAATGGCATTATATTACCCACCTACCCTACTTTTCGGTGTAATTAAAAATATTCTTTTAAATTATTCCACTCTAAAAATCCATGACGTTTTTATAGTTAACTCAATTATAGCAACCAACCAGAATCTCATTCTGGGCTTTCACCCTCATCCTCATCTGGTACTACACAAGTGGCTTGGGATTCTTTTCTACAAACCGCTTGCTGTTTTGAAAATCAAACTTCTACAAAAAGCAAAAAATTGTCGGGGTGCAATTTATTACTCCCAAATAATAAAGAACCATGCCAATTGCCAGGTTTTCACTCTCATCTATAACTACAAAATAATATCAACGTTTTTGGAGATGAAATTTTATCGATACTCATTCAATACCAACTTCATAAATTCTAAAAAACCAGTAATAAACGTTGGATGGCAAAGAAGGCACTTCCATCTGGGGCTTGTACTTCAATTCGCAATTGATTTTCTCCTGTAATTAAAAATTGATCTAATTGAAAAGATTGGAATTCAAAAGGGAAAATCTGACCGCCAATAATGTTTCCTGTGAAAACTTTATTATCGTTGAGATGAACATGAATAATCACACTTCCACTCGATTTTCCCCAAATAAAGCAAGCTGCATTACTCCATCCTTCTGGAGCTTGAAATTTTACATTCAAATATTCGCCCGACCTCATGGCAAGGACCGAGGCAGGGTTTTGAGTGAATCCCGAGATATTTTCTCCACGATAAATACTTTCCTCGAAGTTCGTTTCGGGTTTTCCGCTTGAAAAATCAATAAAATAGGTACCCCGTCCGGATACAATCTCGACCCCCTCAACCGAACCAATTGAGTTATCCTCAAATCCACTATAATACATTGCTCCTCTAAAGTTTACTTTCAATTCCACTGGCGTTTTTACCACTGAAGAAGGCGCTATCCAAAGATTAGCTGAGGTTCCATCAAATACTGTTGACGTCATTCTTTTTTCCCATTGACCAACACTGGAAGACCATATCAAAGCTTGTCCGGAAAGAGGATTCCCATCACTATCGGTTAACCGGGCTTGGAAACTCATGCTCTCACCGCTCGTAACTAAAAAATCTTTTGGAGATAGAGCTAAAATACTCGATTTCTTTTCTGGTTGAACTATGATGGTTACGGTCCCGTCCATAGGGCTATAGGCAGTGTCACCTTCATAAGTAGCTTGTATTTGGATTTGAGTTTCTTCCGAAACAAATGGAGCCATAAACCAAACTTCTGATTCTCCAGCAGTATTGGTATAGGTCTGGTAAAAATCCAAGCTCCCCTGGCTGGCATACCACTGAACCCTTCTATTAACCAGAGGGTTATTGTTTTTATCTGTCATGACCATTCGAATTCTCAAGTTTCTTCCGCTTAAAATTGATTCCGGTACGGAATGAAAGCGAATAACAACCGACTCTTCTTTTCTCTTTTCAACAACCTGAATGATACTCCGGTTGAGATAAATATTTTCACCAACAACTTCCTTCATTCGGGATGGATTGTTCATGGCTTGAACCAAGATACGATCGGGTATGACCCGCGGGGAAAGAAGAATGAGGAATCTTTCCATTCCTTCTGGTTCAGTAACAATACCTTGAATACTTTTTTTTGTACCCGGTGAAACTGGTTCGTTATTTTTTAAAATCCGGACTCTTTCATCTTCGGTATAATCCAATATGCTCACATAACCGGTTTTAAGTGCTTCATAAACTAGGGAAATCGGATCGCCGATAAAGTAGGTTGCAAAGTTACCTTTATCGGGAAGTACGGTTACAAATGGCGAAACTGGTAACAGGTCAAGATAGGTTTGTTCGTTTAAATTGACTTGAAATTCATATATCTGAGCCAAAGCCGGTTGAATACCAACCACCAAAAAAAACAAAACCATCAGTAAAAAAGAAAATTTTTTCATAACTAAACCTCCATCGATGGTTTTTCTATGGTCTCACCACTAAGAACTATTAACGATGGGAAATCATTTTCATCCAAATCTGCACCAATAATGCAATTTTTCCCTATTTCACATCCTGATGGAATTCGGGAATTTTTTCCGATAATGGTTATTCCGCTCCATAAAACCTCAGGATACTTTTTATTCACATTCAATACTTGACCCCCTCCAATCCGAGATCCTTCACCGATAATAACTCCTTTGTCTAAAATTACCCTCTCCATTTGAGAATTTTTTCCAATATAACAATCATTCATTAAAATTGATCCTTCAATCCTCGCTCCTTCGCTCACATATACCCCATTAAATATGACTGATTGACTTACTTTTCCATTAATAATTGCTCCTTCCCCAATAATACAGTTTTCAACCTGAGAATCGCGCCCAAATTTTACCGGGGGCCGATCAGCAACCGGAGTATAAACCGGCCAATTTATTTCCTTGAATTTTAAAGGACTCTCTTCTCCCAATAACTCCATGTTGGCTTCCCAGTAAGAATCAATAGTGCCAACATCTTTCCAATACCCCGAAAAGGGATAGGTAAAAACTCTTTTATCTTGAATCATTCGAGGAATGATATCTCTACCAAAATCAAAAGAAGTCCCTTCACGTAAAGCTTCTTTTTCAACTTCTTCTTCTAATACTTTCCGGTTAAAAACATAAATTCCCATATTTACTAAATTGCTTTGAGGAACTTCGGGTTTTTCATCAAACCGGACGACTTCCCCTTCTGCGCCAATGGTAATAATGCCAAAACGATGAGCTTCCTCAATCGGAACCTGCATGACCGCTAAAGTCAAATCAGCCTTTTTTTTCTTATGAAATTCAATCATATGTCGGTAATCCATAGTATAAACATGATCACCAGAAAGAATGAGTACCAACTCAGGAGCCCGATTTCGAATAAAACGAAGACTTTGATATATCGCATCAGCAGTCCCTCGATACCAATCGGTATCAGCATCACTGATAAAAGGTTGTAATAAAAAAACTCCACCATTGAGTCGATCAAGGTCCCAGTCTTTCCCGATTCGGATATGCTCATGAAGTGATCGGGGATTATATTGGGTTAAAACGCCCACACAATATATGCCCGAATTGACACAATTGCTTAAACAAAAATCGATGATACGGTATTTCCCTCCAAAAGGAACAGCTGGTTTTGCCCTTTTAGCTGAAAGAATATTTAACCGACGCCCCTCTCCACCAGCTAATATCATCGCTATCACTTCATTTTTAAACACTGCTATCCCTCCCCAGGATATTTCTCGCCAATTAAATCACAAATTTTTTCCAATAGAGATAAAAATTGCTTTCGAAAATCCTCTTTTTGTACCGAGGGATTGTCTGGACCTAGCCACCAAAACCAATCACTTCCTTCTGCTTGATACAAAATATTAAAAATTTCTTGCTTTCGTTCCCCATCCAACTCCTTTTCCTTTTCAGCCAATAATCTTCTGACTAAGAAGAGCTGATCCCAAGCCCAATTCTTTTCTTCATGTCCAATCCAGGTATTTAAGGAACCATAAATCCAGGAACCGGGTGCTAAAGTATGGAGAGCGGGTTTTTGGTCAAAATGAGCTAAATATTCCGAGGGAGTTGTTGTGGTTATCCTGGAATGTTGGGATAAGGCTTCATATAAATTATTGAGAAAATCAAACCCATTATTATTATAATACTCCCAGGCATTTTCCCCATCAAGAATTATAGATAAAACTGGATTATAACCGTTAGGGAGTCGGTTCATAATTCTTTCTAAATTGGAAATCATATCCTTAACTGCATCATCAAAAGTAAGATGTTGATAGGCAAAACCAATCAAATCGGAAAGATGGCGGTCACGAAAAAAAATAGCTATATTGTTTTTATCGTTGGAGAAAAACCAAGGTTGATAGAGTTTTTCACCTTGATTTAAAAGACCATTTTGATCTCTCTCAATGGGTAACCCTAAGGTATGAAATAAGACTTCTTCACCAGTTGCCGTCCAGGAAAAACCATTTTGAGCAAAACAGCTCACTGCTGCCGAGCTAACTGAACCCTCCGAAGGCCAAATTCCACGAATTTCGGTCTTCCAAATTCTCTCCGCAACATCTTTGGCTTTTTGAATTTGCTTCTGAGCATCGTCTATATATTGAAAACGATACCTGGGAAGGTGGGTTCCGGGTGATGATTCACTAGCAACCCAATTATCGATCAATAATGGAATAATCGGATGGTATAAAGGCGATGTTGAAATTTCAATCTGTCCTTTATCGTGTAACTTTTTATACATCGGTATTATTTCAGCAATAATTTTTGAAGTAACTTGTTTAATGATGGCTTTATCCTTTTCAGTATACTCCTTTCCTCGTTTTATGAGCTCGCTCAAATCGGGATTATCTTTGATGGTTATCGGATCAAACCAAAGAAGCTGGTAGAGAATTTGGAGATCGAGCCAATCCTGGGTTGAGAAATTATGAATATTGTGTTTGGCTTTCTCTTTCAAGGTTTCATAGAAAGGGAAATGGCTGGTTTGGGTTTGTGAAGGGGCTAAGAAGAAATTCTCTAAAATGAAGTCTTTTTCTTTTTTGCTGAGTTTTTTAGCTTCTTTTTCAAAGTGGTTCCATACTAAATCAGTCTTTCCCTGTAAATAGAGATTTATTTGTTTTATAAGAGACGGAGTAAAGTTAAAAGTCATACGTACTTGCGGAAACCTATCAGCTAATTTCGCCATAAATAGATAGTCTTTGGTCGCATGTGTTCTGACCCAAGGAAGGGTAAAAATATCTTGGCAAGAATCATAGTAATAGGGTTGATGCATATGCCAGATGATGTTTAAATAAATTTTTTCAGCCATTAATTCACCTCAAGTTAATGATAGAATTTTTATTTCAGTAATGCATCCTTTATCAACTTCCATCTGAGCATAGGAAAGATAGGGAGTAAAAATTTTATCAGTCGGACTTCCTGGGTTCAAATACCATACTCCATTCTCCTTGGTTAATTCCGGTCGATGGGAATGACCAAAAACTAAAACCTGTAAGTCTTGTCCTTCAAAAAGTGACTGAACATAAAACTTAACTTGATTGGGGGCACCTCGGCCATGAGCTAACCCAATTTTAACCCCTTCAATTTCAACCAAATCCTGATCGGGTAAAACGGTTTGTAATTCAACCGAATCCATATTCCCCCGTACTGCCCGAATGGGCGTGTATTGAGCTATGTTTTCAAGAACCAAGGGCGTAACCACATCCCCGGCATGTAGGACTAAATCAGCTTGTTTTATCTCTTCCCATAATCTTTGAGGAATATCTTTTGCTCTTTGAGGAATATGAGTATCAGAAAGGACGGTTATTCTTGTCACTCTTTTGACTCACTCCCATATAAAGTATTTTAGGCATTAAAATATTATTGAAGAGCTTTTTTGTTGAACTTGAATCCATCAACACCCAAAGTTTAACTTTATAAAAAACATCATTAAAATGCTTATTGAAGTTTTAAAATAAAATTATCTTTGTAAGGTTCTTTCTGCCGATTTAACCGTATTGGCCATCAACATGGCAATCGTCATTGGCCCCACTCCACCTGGAACTGGTGTAACAAAAGAAGCTCGATCCGTAACACTCTCAAAATCAACATCGCCGACTAATTGGGATTCCACTTTATTGATTCCTACGTCAATGACCACGGCTCCTTCTCGGATCAATTCTCCCGTGATCATTTTAGGGGAACCGGCAGCCGCAATCAAAATATCAGCCATTCGAGTATGTTGGGCAAGATTTTCAGTTCCAGTATGGCAAATGGTTACGGTGGCGTTGGCTGCCTTGGCTTTTTGAACCAGCATCATAGCTAACGGTTTCCCAACAATATTACTTCTTCCAACGATTACTACATGTTTTCTCGAAATATCAATCTGGTATCGAGATAACAACTCTTGAACTCCCCAGGGCGTACAGGGTAAAAAGATTGGATCACCAATCATAAGACGACCTAAATTATAAGGGTGAAAACCATCAACATCTTTGAGTGGATTAATGTGATAAAGAATCCTTTTTTCATCCAGATGTTTGGGAAGTGGCAATTGGACGAGGATACCATGGATGGCTGGATTGCTATTTAATTCATCAATGAGATGAAGGAGTTCAGTTTGACCAGTCGTGGAAGGGAGCTGGTGTTTCAAGGAATAAATTCCCAGTTTTTCACAGGCTTTTTCTTTGTTTCGGACATATACTTGGCTGGCGGGGTCATCTCCAACCAAAATAACCGCCAAACCCGGTTTCAAGCCTTGTTGTGTTAAACTTTGAATCCGTGGTTTTAATTCTTCCCGAATTTCTTGTGAAACCTTTTTCCCATCAATTATAGTTGTTTTCATCGCTCTCTACCTCTTATCTTAAGAAATGAATTCAAAAAAGATTGAAACATAGTTGGAGATGCATTGATAATATACTCCTTGGGGAAATTGATGCTTTCCAATAAATCTAAGGACAACTGATAATCACCGACTTCATCACAATAATGAGCATCGCTGGTTACGATAATATAACCACCTTGCTTCTTGATCTCTTGGGCAATCATTTTACAGTTCTCTAAGCTCCCCTTGCGGCTGATGTGAAAGGAACTATTATTAATTTCAATCACTTTGTTATAGTCAATCGCCTTCTTCACTATCAACGGATAATCCACTGGATAACGGGGGTTTCCCAGATGAGCGATAATATTGATATAAGGATTTTCCAAAGCTTTAATTAAGATTGATGTATAGTCAGAAAGTATTTCTCCCCGATATACTTGAGGATGAAAAGATATAATTCCGTAATCAATTTTTTTTAAACTTTGACTGTCTAAATCTAAAGTTGAATTTTCATCCAAAATATCAATTTCAGCTCCAAAGAAAACTTCGATATTATCGATTTTTTTAGGAAAATGACCTCGAGCTTCGAAATATATTGGGGAAGGACCACCGGGCATACTTGGCCCATGTTCGGCTAAACCAATAAATTGTAAGTTTTTTTGTTGTGCTACCAGGGCTATTTCCCGAACAGTACTAAAAGCATGTCCGCTTACTATAGAATGAATGTGTAAATCACCAATAATTTGGTACATTGAATTGATCTCTCCTAAGGAAATTAAACTGGTTTTTTATTTTTACGATCACTCATTAGGTTTTTTTTATAAATTTCCAAATCAACCGATCGAATTCGGCGAAGGGCGGATCGTTTAAAACATCATAACCTCTTAACCAAGAACTATAACAAGCAAAATAGTAGAAATAAGCTACTAACAAACCTAAAGTGTATAAATCATTTTTAGGATATTGTAAATGAATAAAGGATGACTCATTTTTTTTGATTTGATATTGAAGAGCCTCGATAGTTGCCGAATCATAGTCGGAAAAGGATTGTTTATCTAAAAATTGCAATTCTTTTCCTAAATAAGAATCCTCTTTTACCTTTTGAGGAAAATTGATAGGGACTTGAAGGCACTGACTTGATTTACTTTGATTCAGAACAAAAAACACATCTCGATCATCACAGGATAAAATATGTTCCAAATAACTACTCTTTAATGATTCAAGAGTAATAATTTTAATTTTAAAGCACTGATTTTCTCCATTCAAACTTTCTTCTAATAAGGGTTCCAGAGCTTTTAAAAGAGAATAAATCGGATAGGAGTTGACAATAAAATAAAGCCTCTGAATCCCTTTTAATTGAATTTGATAAACTATTTGAGCTGTGAACATTGCATCATCTCTATAAGATGAAAAGCCTTCTTCGCATCCTTCAACCATATCTCTGATCGGGAGACCCATGGAATGTAGTGGAAAATACAACAACTCAGAATGATGCCAAAAACGACAATTTTTAGTTTCGACCGGATAAAAAGGAAAAAAAAGTAAACGAGCTAATTCTGACATCAATCCAACTTCCGGACCAATAAACACTCTTTTCCTCTTGTTTAGCATCATAACCAATTTAATGAGGTCAAGTTCGTCTAAGGTACGCCCCAAAACAACAAATACTGTATTTAAAAGATCGACAGAATGGCTTAGTTTATAAAGATATTCTGGGCGAGATGACGAACAAAAATGATAGCTTTGATGGTTTTGTATCAACTCAGATTCAGCATAAAAACATTCTAAAAATTGAATAATATCATCTTTGCCAATCCATACAATCTGTTGGTTTGGCTGGAGAATATTGCGATTAAAGCTGCTAATCCGATCGGTATTAATTGTCCAACTCACAAAGGGAGGAACGGGAAAACCATTAAAAAAATTATCCGGTTTGACGTTCCAATCAAAATGAACGTCATTAATTTTGGTAAATCCTTTATAAATTATTTTAGATTTTATTTTTCTTCTCTGGTTTTTTGCCATAGTCCATATTTTACACTATCTTCTAAAGCCTCCCAGCTCGCTTCTATTATGTCGGTTGAAACACCAACCGTTCCCCAAGTATGGCTACCATCGGTTGTCTGTATTAAAACCCGAATTTTAGCCGCAGTTCCGTCTTTTTCATTTAAGACCCGAACCTTGTAATCGCTTAAACGGATTCTTTTTAACTGAGGATATAAATTCTCAAGAGCTTTCCGAAGAGCATTATCCAAGGCATGAACCGGACCATCGCCTTCTGCAGCAGTATGAACCATTTGGTTTTCAACATTTAGCTTAATGGTTGCCTCGGTAATCACTCCTTCGTCTCCTCTTTTTTCTACGATTACCCGAAATCCTTGTAAGGTGAAAAAATTCATGGTTTCACCTAAGGCTTCACGGAGCATCATCTCAAAAGAAGCATCGGCTCCTTCATACTGATATCCATAAGATTCAGACTCTTTTATCTTCTCTATTAAGGAAGTCACACGAGAATCATCGGGTTGCAAATCAACCCCAGCCTGATGAGCTCGATAAAGGATATTACTCTTGCCAGCTTGCTCTGAAACTAAAATTCGCCTTTGATTACCCACTAGGTCTGGAATGATATGTTCATAGGTTAACGGATCCCTCATGATTGCACTGGCATGAATACCTCCTTTATGAGTAAAGGCACTCTTACCGACGAAGGGTTGATAACGGTTAGGTCGCATATTTGCGGTTTCGTCAATGAATCGCGAAACATCTACCAAATTTTTTAATTTTTCTTCAGATAAACAAGAAATCCCCATTTTTAAAACCATATTGGGAATAATGCTGCAAAGATTGGCGTTTCCACAACGTTCTCCATACCCATTAAAAGTTCCTTGAATTTGGTTTGCTCCACAGCTTATTGCAACTAAGCTGTTGGCTACAGCAACTCCACCGTCGTTATGAGCATGCATCCCAATTTCAAAAGATTTCGGGAGTTGAGACATAACCTGTGAAAAAATAGTCTCTATTTCATAGGGTAGCGCTCCACCATTGGTATCACAAAGAATAATTGCATCAGCTCCGGCATTATAGGCGACTTCTATGGTTTTTAATGCGTAATCCCGATCCTGTTTATACCCATCAAAAAAATGCTCGGCATCAAAAAAAACCGTTTTTCCTGCTGACTTTAAGAAGTTGATGGAATCATCAATCATCTTTAGATTTTCATCCAATGTGGTACGTAGAGCTCGCTTTACGTGTAGGGTCCATGATTTTCCGAATATCGTAATAACCGGCGAACCGGCTTCAAGGAGAAGCCGAAGGTTTTTATCTTGATCTGGTTTGGTCTCTGCCTTTCTGGTGCTTCCAAAAGAACATATTTTCGCATTGCGGAAAGAAATTTTTTGAGCTTTTTCAAAAAAAGCGATATCTTTAGGATTTGATCCCGGCCAACCACCCTCGATATAATGGATACCTAATTCATCAAGCTTTAAAGCAATTTGGATTTTATCCTGAACGGAGAAATTGATTCCCTCCATTTGAGAACCATCTCGCAAGGTTGTATCGTAAATTTTAATCTCGGCCATATCAACCTACCCCCATTCCAGTTTCAAACAACACCTTAAGCTTCGCCTTTCATCAACATAATCTTTTTTAACTCAATGAGGTTTTCAACAATCATATCAGGAATGATGCCGGTTTTCTTTACATCTTCTCCCTGGTGAACTCCGGTTAAAACCAAAATTGAAAAAATATTCTGTTGCTTAGCTAAAACGATATCGGTATCCAAACGATCACCAATTAAAATCGTATCTCCAATAGAAAAACCGGTCATTTCCAACAGAAATTGGATTGATTCTGGTCGTGGTTTTCCAAATACTTTGGCTTTGGTATCTGTACAGGCTTCAATGCTGGCTAAAATTGCTCCGCAACCAGGTATTAATCCATCTTCCATTGGATAGGTCAAATCAGGATTGGTACCATATAACTGAGCACCATTTAAAACATGCCTCATCGCTTTGGTCAGTTTATCAAAATTAAAATGCCGATCCATCCCCACTATAACCAGATCAACCTTCTCACGGGAGGAATCATCAATAATTTTTATACCATTTTTCTTTAATTCATCGCGGATTCCTTCCTCTCCAATACAAAACACTTTGGATTGAGGATTTTCTTTTGCAACGTAGTAGGCAGTTATCGAGCTGGAGCTAATAATCTCATCCTTGATTGCATAAATATCCATTTTTTTTAGTTTATCGACATATTGATCTTTGGTTATGGTGGAGTTATTCGAAAAAAAGGCAATTTTTGATTTTCGTTCCCGAAGAAAGCGAAAAAAATCATCACTTCCTGGAAGAGGATATTTCCCCCGATAAATAACTCCATCCATGTCAACAATAAAATTTTTATATCTCTCCCACGTCAAATACACCCTTCTTCTCAACCCCTTTTTTGAATATAATACTCTGTGATAAGAAAGGAGTGAACTCCATTCGGATATCCAGCTCTTAAGTTTAATCATATTACCAAAAGCTATGGTGAAAATACAGTCCTCAAGGATATTATTCTCGAGGTCAATCAAGGTGATGTCTTTGGTTTCCTGGGAAATAACGGCTCTGGGAAAACCACCACTATACGTATTTTATTCGGTTTGGTACGCCCTTCTCGGGGTACTTTTCAAGTTTTTAACTATCTCTGTCCAGCCCATTTAAATCAGGCTAAACAAGTGATGGGTGGGGTTATCGATATCCCATCATTTTATGATAATTTAAGTGGAAGGGAAAATTTACACTTACTTGCTTCGCTTTCCAACTTTCGGGTAAGCAATTCAGAAATTGAATCGGTTTCATCCATGGTTGGGATAGAAACCATTATCAACAAACCAGTAGGATTCTATTCCAATGGTCAGAAGAGAAGATTATCAATTGCTCAAGCATTACTTCCCCGACCAAAGATCATCATTTTAGACGAACCGACTTCTGGACTCGATCCTCAGGGTGTGAAAAGTATTCGAAATTTGATACTCCAACTCAACCAAGAACATGGACTCACTGTATTCTTTTCTTCCCATCTCCTCAGTGAAGTTCAGAAAATTTGTAATCGTATTTCCATAATTAATAAGGGAAAAATAATAAAAACCGTTGATGTAAAAGACTTTTTATTTGACTCTTTATTCAGCATTCAAGCAACTCCGGTTGAGGCTTTGCTCAGTTTTTTAAAAGAAAAGAATATTCCCTACCGAACTCAGGAAAAATATATTCTGGTCCATTTTGAAGGTAATCAAATACCTGAAATAATTCAAGAACTCACAAAAAGAAACATTTTAATTTATGAAATATTCCGTCACCAACTCAGTTTGGAAGAAGCCTTTCTGGCAACTATCGAAGGAGATGATCAATGAATATTCTTGGTTCTGAAATACAAAAAATCAGGGCAAATTATCGAACTTATGGGGGTCTAATCGTCTTATGGGGATTGGGAATACTGATTGGAATTAACGTTTGGTACAATCCTTCTCTTCTCCCTCTAAAACAACTTGGTTTTCGATTAAGTGGTCTCTACATCCCCGGTTTAACTCTCTATCCTTTAGCAGTCGTAGGACCAGTAGTTGCGGTTTTAATTGCTGGTGAAAGTATTGCCGGTGAACGGATTAAAGGGACTCTCCGAATGATTCTAACCCGACCAGTTCCCCGCGTTCGCATTTATTTAGGAAAATTAAGTTTAATTATCCTCTACTCACTTTTTATTGTTTTTTCCACTTTATTGATTACCAGTCTCTTGGGCTTCTTTCTTTTTGGAGGTGGTTCAGTGGTTCTACCGGTTGAACTAAATAACATGAGCGCTGGCTTTTTTACCTTAAGTGCCCAAGAAGCAATATTAAGGCTTATCTTAGCTGGCCTGACCGTTTCATTCTATATTCTCACCTATGCTTCCATTGCTCTATGTCTTTCTTCCTTTATGAGCCATTCTTTGGCCAGCCCAATTTTCACCTTAATTTTTACCGCAGCCTCAACAGTTGTTCAAAACCTTGAAGTCTTTAAACCTATTTCTCCTTTCCTGATAACTCGTCATTTACTTTCCTGGCAAAACTTAATGAATCAGACTATCGAATGGAATTCTTTAATTTTTTCCTATATTATTGTTGGATTTTACTTTCTGGGAAGCCTTTTGATTGGAATTATCATTTTTAACCGAAAGGATGAAACTACTTAATTAAATTTACATCCATTCATAATTAACAGTTTTCACATTCTTTTGCTCCGGAGCCTAAATATAAAACTTGACTTTCTCGACTTTGATAACGATAGACTGTTATTCCTTTGCAACCGAGTTGATGAGCCAAAAAATAGGCCTGACCAACATCTTCGAGGGTGGCATCGGTTGGAAGGTTGATGGTTTTAGACACTGCATTATCAACTTGTTTTTGAAATACTGCCTGGATTTGAACTTGAAAAGTTGGAGGGATTTCAAGAGCAGTAAGAAAAAGCGAATGAAGATGTTCAGGTATTCCATCAATATCTTTTAGAGAACCTTTTTCCCAGATTGATTTTCGAATTTTCTCTTCAATTTTTAAGGCCTTTAGCTTTTCTTCCAGTAAGGGATTAATTTCAATCAACTCGGTATTTTCTAAAACATAACGTCGATAAATAAGGGCAAAATACGGTTCTATACCACTGGAACATCCGGCAATCAGACTAATTGTTCCGGTAGGAGCAATCGAAATCAAAGTTGCATTTCGAAGAGGTAAATTCTTGGTAGCAGGGATGCTCTTTGGGTAATTGGGAAAAACACCTCTTTTTTCTGCTAATTTTTTCGAAGCCATCTTCGCTTCAGAAGTAATAAAAGTTATGAGCTGCTCAGCGATTTGAAGAGCTTGTTCTGAATGGTAAGAAATGCCAAGCTTGCATAGCAAATCGGCAAATCCCATAACCCCCAAACCGATTTTTCGATTGGCTTTTACTATTTTTTCAACCATTGGTAAGGGATAACGGTTGATATCAATGATATTATCTAAAAAATGGACGGCATCAAAAACAACTCTTTGCAGTTTTTGATAATCAATCTTTCCATCAGCACTCATTTTGGAAAGATTTATGGAACCTAAATTACAAGACTCATAGGGGAGTAATGGAACTTCTCCGCAAGGATTGGTTGCTTCGAGTGACCCCAAAGAAGGAGTGGGGTTATTTCGATTGATTTCATCTAAAAAAACTATACCTGGTTCTCCCGATTTCCAAGCACTTTCAACAATCAGATCAAATAGCTCTCGAGCGTTAATCGTTGATACCGCTTTTCTTAAATGCGGGTCAATCAAGTCTATTTTTTCACCCTGGTGTACCCTTTCCATTTCTTCATCAGAAATGGCTACCGATAGATTAAAGTTTTCAAGAAAACCTGCTTGATTCTTGGCTCTAATAAACTCACGGACATCCGGATGGTTGAAGCGAAGAATTCCCATATTGGCTCCACGCCTCCGACCCCCTTGCTTCACAACATCGGTAGCTGTATCAAATATCCGCATAAACGAAACCGGTCCCGAAGCTCTGCCGCCAGTTGATGAAACCCGATCTCCCTTGGGGCGAAGCTGAGAAAAATTAAAACCAGTACCTCCTCCTGATTTATGAATGATAGCCATATCTCTCAGGGTATTAAAAATGCCTTCAATTGAATCTTCAACCGGAAGAACAAAACAAGCTGAAAGCTGTCCCAGCGGGGTTCCTGCATTCATCAAGGTTGGTGAATTCGGTAAAAACTCTAGGGAGGTGAGCAGATGGTAAAATTTTTCGTAACTTTCACTAACATCCTGTCCATATAAACGATCGGCTTCAGCCACCGCCCTCGCTACTCGCTTCATCATAGCCTTGGGAGTTTCCTGAACTTCGCCTTCTTCGTTTTTAACCAGATACCGTTCTTTTAGAACTTGGATAGCATTGAAGCTCAGCTTTAAATCATCGTGAATCCCAAATAATTTCCACTTGGCTTCTCTAATTTCTCTTCGTTTTTCCCGATAAAGGATATAGGCTTTTGCAACCTGTAGTAAAGAGTGGCTCATTAAAACTCTTTCCACTTCGTCCTGAATTTCTTCAACCAGTGGTATTGGTCTTTCCCGATTGATACTCAAGTTTTCTATTACTTCATGAGCTAACCCTTCAGCCTTCCCCGGTTGATAAAAACCAGTAGCAAGAAGCGCTTGCTCTATGGCTCGGATTATTTTTTTTATGGTGAAAGGTTCTATTGATCCATCTCTTTTTTTTACCTGTGAAAAAGAATCTTTAACCAACTTTATTCCTCCTTCTTTTGGTTTCCCTCCTTTTTTATAAAAGAACCTTTCCCACCACAGTTGGAACATTTTTGCGGCTTACAACGACCTTCTTTTTCAAATCCACAAGACTCACAAACCCAAACTACCACTTTCATCTCCACCTTTCTGATTGTCAATCATTTTTGAATATATTTTTTCTATCAATAACACTTCGATTTTTACCACTAACCTATCGATGATGCCTTTCACTCATTCAATCCAAGCATAATATTGCTCAACCCACTTCTCCAATGAAGGTATATCTAAAAAAATAAAATCCGGCTTTTCACCACCCAAAGCATCTTGGTGTATCGAATCCCATAAAACCAGGGCTCCCTTTACCCCAGCTTGATGAGCCGATTGAATATCTAAAGGTGAATCTCCAAAATAGATCACTTCTTCTGGAGAAAGGGAAAAATATGAAAGTATCTTTATCACTCCATCAGGATAGGGTTTTGGACGAAGAATCTCATCACCACAGACGACGAAGTCAAACAATTTATCGATACCTAACCTTTCTAAAGTGATATCCGCGCTTCTTCTCCCCTTCGAAGTAAATAGTGATTGTTTGATTCCCCCTTGCCGAAGCTTGCCTATCAAATCAAAAACCCGAGAAAAAGTATTGATTAATAGATCATGATTCTCTCGATAGAAAGTATAAAAATCTTCTAAAGCTTGATTCTTCCTTTGCCTTCCAACGATTCTTTCTATTACGTCACCTTCTGGAGGCCCATAAAGTTGAACAATTTCATTCGGGGTTAGCTTTGTACCAGCATATTTTTCAAAAACCATATTAAAAGCGCCCCAAAGGAGCTTTGAACTGCCAATAAGAGTATTGTCCAAATCCCAAATCATTAATTTAAAGGTCATTTTTATTATCCTTGGTCATATTTTTCAGAATCTGGATTATAAGCTGCATATTCGAATCAGTCCCAATGGATATTCGCATAGAATCTGGCCATTCAGTAAAATATCTGACGAGTATATGGTTTTTTTTAAGATAAAGATATTCTGATTCTAAGTTTTCTCCTGGTTTGCGAACCATAACAAAATTCGCTTCCGAAGGGAGTACTTCGTATCCGAGTTTGCTCATAGCTTGGGAAAATTCCTTCCGGGTTTGTTTAATTTTCTCCACATTATTCCTCATATAATGTAGGTCTCGTAGAGCTGCCATAGCAGCTTTTTGAGAAAACCAGTTTACATTATAAGAATCTTTTACTTTCAGTAAACCTTGAATCATTTCAGGTTGGGCAATCAAAAATCCTACCCGTATACCAGCTAATGAAAAAGATTTAGACAAAGTTCGTAAAATAATCAAATTAGGGAATCTTTTTAACAGTGAAAGAGCATTATCATAGGCAAAATCAACATAGGCTTCATCAACTATAACTGGACAGGATGAGTTTTTGATTAAATTTTCGATAATCATCGTTGATAAAAAAGTTCCGGTTGGAGAGTTGGGATTACAGACAACCTTTAATTGAGCTTGACCGGTTAAAACTTTCTTAGGAAGTGAGTAATCTTTTTCAAAAGGAATTTCTCCAAAATTGGCTTCTTGCAGCAAGGCAAGAACTCGATAAAGGGTATAGGTTGGATATGGATATAAAACCCAATCTCCTTTTCCCAGAAATGCCCGAAAAACTATGCTTAAAAGTTCATCTGACCCGTTTCCCACCAAGATCCAATCGGAAGGATACCCATATACTGCTGAAGCTTGCTCCCTCAGTTCATCACAAAGTGGTGATGGATAGTAGGATAAGCGATGCTTGGTTAGATTTTCCATCAAAGTCTCAACAACCAACGGAGAGGGTGGATAGGGATTCTCGTTGGTATTTAATTTAATATATTGGCCATCTTGTGGTTGCTCACCAGGCTGATAGCCGGCTATTAATTCCAAATGTTTTCGAAAATAGCTCATCGAGGAACTCCTTTCCCCATCTGCTTTAATATTTGTGTGCTCCGACCGCTGGGATCATATATAGTATATATCTCCATCAAATTTCGAAAATCTCCACGAAAGTCTAGCCCATACCCGACGACATAAATATCCGGGATTTCAAAGCACGAATAATGTATGGGAACCTCAATGAACCGTCGATCAGGACAATCTAAAAAAGTACAAGTTACAACACTGGATGGAAAACGCTTTTCCATAACCCGGGTTAAATAATTTAAGGTTAGGCCGGTATCGATTATATCTTCTACGATGATGACATCTCGATCGGCAACTTCTTCATCGACATCTTTTTCAATTTCAACTTTCTTAAATCCAGTTTTATAATTCGATAGAGCCATAAAGTCGAGATCGAAAGGAATGGTTAACGAACGAACCAAGTCAACAGTAAAAAAAATGGCACCGCGAAGGATAGAAATAATCAACGGCCTTTTCCCCAAATAATCCTGATTAATTTCAGCTGCGATTTCTTGCACTCTTTTTTCAATTTCCGATCGAGTGAAAACACATTCGCCCAGTTTTGATTCAATCATATATCTTCCTCCACACTGATACCACCGATAATAAGCTCACTATCAAGCCATCGCCCAGTTTTGATTCAATCATATATCTTCCTCCACTCCAAACTTACGTAAAAGATGAGTATAGTCTCGTGAATAAATAACTTTAATTTTTACCTTTGGATATAAGTCTTTTAGCCTTTTCACTTTGCGGTTTTTTTTCCTGACTAATTTTTGTTTTTGAGTAGTGAGTTCAATGAAAAGATCGAAATCGGGTAGGTAAAAATCAGGTGAAAAAGCTTCGACAACATTCCCTTCACTATCCCACTCCAAAGGAAAAGTACGGGGCTCATAAAGCCATTTGATTCGATAAAAATCGAGTATCCGTGCAAACTCTTCTTCAGATGGATGAACAAACTCAACTCGATTCCCGCCAAAATCAAGGCTGGGAAACAACAATTGCTGTTCTTTGGGGGTTCGATGAACACCTAAATTCTTGATTGCTTCCTGAATAATTTGACAGGATTGATTTACCGTATAATAAGCTGTGTTTAAAACTAAGTGATAGATAAGAGGATTTTTCCAATCGGCGCCTAAAGCTTCAAGAAGAAATTTTTCTCTTTTCCGATCCAATTCAGCCAAAATATGGGAAGCGGTTACTTCATCCTGTCGATATTTTTCCATAATTCTTTGCAAACGAAGTTCGGGTGAAGAAACGATCAACAAATGAAAGGCCCTGGAATCGTTTTGAAAAATGGTTTGTCCTCCTCGGCCAAGAAAAATTATTGGACCTCTTTTAGCTTGTTTAAGAAGGATTTCCTTCACGTTTTTTGCCCAAATGAGGAATTTCTGTCGATCAATATTCTCATCCAAATCTTCTTGATGGGCTTCATGTAGTAGCACGGCTAATCGTTCACGATCAATGCATTCGTAATTCAATTGTTTTGATAATTGAGTAGCGATCTCATCACCAAGGCTTTCGGTTTCTCTTGAGATTGTAATAATACCTACTTTTTCCACTTCATATTTCACCACTATTTTTTTATACCCTATTATATACGAATTCGCCTTCGATGAATGGTTTTTTATACTTTTTCATGGTTTTTATAAAAAATTGGTGATTTTAAAAATCTTTCAAACCAATAATTTTATAAAACACTTTTTTTATAATTCTCTTTTTATCGAATACCCACCTGGACCAATTTACTTTTTTATTCTATCGATGGTGTTATGCTTGTCTTTTTTAATCAATACCAGCATTTTCTCTCTTGGAGTTGCTAATCTTCCCATGAAAAAGTAAAATAGAAACCATGAAAAAAATGCCATCCTCCGTAAATCTAATTTTTTGGTTTTTATTAGTCTTGTTGGGAACATATTTTATGAATTCTTCCCAGTCACAAGCGGCGGCGTGGCGCGATGTTCCTCCTTTCAATCTTTACGATTTGACCGGTCAAGAAATACCTTTTTCTGTTGATGATCAAATGGTTGTTGTTCTTTTTTTATCCCCGGAATGTTTTTCTTGTGATCGAGAACTATTTGCAGCTCAATATCTTCAAAAAAACCTTCAATTCCAGCTGATTCCCATCTGTGTTGGATGCGATTGGCGAGAAGTAAAACGCATTCTTGAATCTCTAAACTTGGATTTACAGGTATACATGGGGCTTAATAATTTAAAGGCGACCTGGGGTTTTTGGGAATTCCCAACCGCCTTCTTAGTTGACCAAAACATGAAAATCATTGAAAAATGGCAAGGTAAAATTGCCGTTGAATCTTTAGAAAAAGAAATTATTCAAAACGCTCTTGCTCAAGCAAAACCAAAAAGAAAAAAAGCGGATGGCTCCACTTCTCCATCCGCTTGTAGTGACGGTGTTTGCTACTAATTAGTTTCCCATTCTTGAAGCTCTAAATACAATGATTCCAGCCCTTCATCAAGAGTATCGGAATCAGTAATTTCGACGACGAAAGGAAGTGGGGCTTCCTTTGAATAGAGCATTCGAACTGCTATTTGTTTATCCTTCAGTATCTCCACCCAATAAGCTTTTAAACCAAAACGTTCTTCAGAAGAAGGAACTTGTATGGTTAATTCCTCATCATCTTCTTTTGAACTCCATAGAAAACCTTCTTTTAACTCGCCGCCCATTAAAGTAACCGGTAGCAACATAAACTGAACTGCAAAAACTGGCATAACGATTGCCATAGCCATAGGATTGGAGAAAAAAAGATTATTAAATAAATTTTGATTATCATCTTTTGAAGCGATAAAAGAGTTCGTAAAATGATCCTCACCTAAAAGAAAATCAATGCTCACCTGGTACTTTTCTTCATCTTGCGGTACAACATCAACAGTAAGAGATCCTTCGGTTATACCATCCTTATCTTCTTGTCGTATTAAATATTTCTGGTGTTTTAAACTATCTAAGTTCAAAGTATTATTAAACATGTCTTGAGAACAAACAATAGAATGAATAGAAAAAACAAGAATAATGGTTAATAAAAAAATGAATTTAGTCTTCATAAACATCTCCTCCGTTTTTCTTGTATTCTAACATGCATTACCTCATTTATCCTACTGTTTTTCCAATTTTCTTTTATTAAGTAAGGTGTCCAGGAATGATATAATATAAAACAATTTGATGCGTGAAGAGGGTGATGGTTATCTCGGTTTTTTTTCATACCTTAGAAGATCTCTGGAACCAAAAAATTACCCCACAAGAAGCCGAAAAACAATTACGTCAGCTTCTCTATGAAGACCTCGACTTTGTAAAAATTGATCATCATAGAGCATTAAGGAAAGGATTCCCTGAGGTAGTTTTTTGTCAGGGAAAAACCCAAGATCAAATTTTAACTATCCTGAAGAAAATGAGTGAACAATATCCAAATTTATTAGCCACCAGAGCTCAACCCGATCATTTTTTGGCCGTACAGAAAGAAATACCGGATATTCTATATCATCCAACCGCTCACCTTTTGGTCTTAGAACGAAAACCGGTCGAAAAAAAAGGGTGCGTTACAATAATCAGCGCCGGAACCGCCGATCTTCCAATAGCCGAGGAAGCTGCCGTAACCGCCGAAATTGCGGGGAGTTATATAAACCGGATTTATGACATTGGGATCGCTGGGATTCACCGTCTTTTTTCTCATCTCGATCAACTTTGGCAATCCAACGTTATCGTAGCAGTAGCCGGCATGGAAGGTGCTTTACCGGGGGTCGTTTCCGGTATGGTCGGACGACCAGTGATTGCAGTGCCCACCAGTGTTGGCTATGGAGCTCACTTTCAAGGTCTCTCGGCTTTATTAACCATGTTGAACTCGTGCTCACCTGGTATTGCCACGGTTAATATTGATAATGGATTCGGTGCCGGGTACCTGGCTCATCTTATTAATCAACTTGCTGAAGGAGAAAAATAAACCATGATTCTTTATTGTGACTGTTTTTCTGGCATTAGTGGTGATATGTTTTTAGGTGGTTTGGTAGATTTGGGTTTACCCATTGACTTGCTTCAAGAAGAACTCACCAAATTAAAAATTCCTTTTCTTATTCAAGCTGAAAAAGTCACCAAGAGAGCTATTCAAGCAACCCAAGTTATAATTACCGATCCCGAAGAACACCATCATCATACTCATCACCCAGACCACCACCATCATCATCGACCAGCTAAAGAGTTGGTTCGTATCCTACAAGAATCCGATCTCTCCTCTTCTATTAAAGAAAAAAGTATATCCCTGCTATGGAAGATTGCTCAGGCAGAAGGGAGTATTCATGGGCAAAAACCTGAAGAGGTTTTCCTTCACGAAGTCGGAGGACTAGACACTATAATCGATATTACCGGCGCAATAATTGGACTCAATTATTTTCACATAAAAAAGGTTTTTGCCTCAACCATTCCTACCGGCTTTGGTTTTATCGAAACTGCCCATGGTAAGTTACCTATTCCAGCTCCTGCTACAGTTGAGTTGTTAAAAGGTGTACCCATAAAATCAGGACATATTCCACACGAACTTACCACACCAACTGGGGCGGCTATAATCGCAGGCATAACCAACGAATTTGGAACTCTTCCTCATATGGTCATAGAAAAAATTGGTTATGGAGCAGGATCCCATGATTTTGAAATCCCGAATACCCTTCGGCTTTTTTTAGGACGTTTGTCTGAAAATGAACGAACCGAAGAGAATATTCTAATCGAAACCAATCTCGACGATATGTCACCTCAAATCATTGAATATGTGAGTGATAAACTTTTTGAAATCGGTGCGCTGGATGTCTTTACTACTCCAATTTTCATGAAAAAACAACGTCCGGCTATTAAATTGTCGGTTATCATCCAACCCGACTTATTTGAGAGAGTTAAAAATATTCTTTTTCAAGAAACGACTACTTTGGGATTTCGAGAGTTTCAATTTAAAAAGGTATTCCTTGCTCGCGAAGACCGGTTCGTAGAAACGGTTTGGGGGAAAGTTCGGGTAAAAATAGCCAAACATCAAAAGGGTTTTAGGATAACCCCGGAATACGAAGAATGTAAAACCATTGCTCAAAAATTCCAAATCCCACTTCTTGACGTGATTCGTTCCGTTCACCAGACGGCAACAGAAAGAATTGAACTAAACAAGCTGGCCTTTTAAAAATATTGATCAATCAGGATACATCGCAATAACCTTTACATTTTGCCCCACATTTCTGACAAATCAGCCCCTGAACCAGGGTTTCCCGTTCCTTTAAAGTAACAAAACGCTTAATAATTCTTTTATCTAGTATCCATACCCATTGATCAATGCGTTCATCTAATGAAATCTCGCCAAGTACCAACTTTCTTTTGTCAAAATAATCACGACTGGCCAAGTTGATTCTCTCCTCTATCCATAAAATTGATATCTTTAGAATTAATCATTAAGGTAGTAAAGTGATATATGATATAAGATTCCATCCCTAATCTTCGCCTAAATAAGCCTTTCTGACCTTTTCATCATATAGTAAGCCTTTTCCTTCTCCACTGATGGTAATTTTACCAGTTTCCATAACATAGGCAAAATCAGATATTTCCAAAGCAGCCCGAGCATTCTGTTCAATGAGCAAGATGGTGGTTCCTTCCTGATTAATTTTTTTTATGATATGAAATATTTCTTTCACTAAGAGTGGTGCAAGCCCTAATGACGGTTCATCCATCATCAGCAATTGAGGTCGAGACATGAGAGCCCGACCAACTGCTAACATCTGCTGTTCCCCGCCACTCAGGGTTCCACCCTTTTGCCAGGTTCTTTCTTTCAATCGAGGAAAGATGGAAAAAATCCAATCCATATCATTTTTAATTTGAACCATATCTTTTCTGGTATAACACCCAAGAATGAGGTTCTCCATAACGGTAAGGTTCGGGAAAATTTTTCTTCCTTCGGGGACCATTGCAATTCCCATTTCGACAATTCGGTGGGTGGGTAACTCGCCAATTAAGCTATTTTTTAATTTGATAGTTCCTGTCTTCGAGCGAACTAATCCAGAAATGGTTCTCAGTGTTGTGCTCTTTCCGGCTCCATTCGCACCAATTAAAGAAACAATCTTGTTTTTATAAACCTCTAAGGATATCCCTTTTAAGGCATGAATCCCGCCGTAATAAACATGGAGGCTATCTATCATTAATAATGGTTGCTCAGCGTTCATTATCCTTCCACTCCCAAGTAGGCTTCAATTACTTTTGGATTATTACGAATTTCATTTGGTGTTCCCTCGGCAATTTTGATTCCAAAATCCATTACCGCTACTCTTTCACAGATCCCCATAACAACTTTCATATCGTGTTCGATAAGAAGAATGGTTAAATTAAACTCCTTGCGGATTCTCTGGATAAAACTCATGAGGTCCATGGTTTCATGAGGATTCATTCCTGCTGCTGGTTCATCTAATAAAAGAAGTTTCGGATGAGTGGCCAAGGCTCGGGCTATTTCCAACCTTCTTTGCTGTCCATAGGGCAAATTTTTGGCTTCCTCTCCCGCCATTCCAAGCAAACCAACTGCTTCTAACAGTTGTTCTCCTTCTGCTCTCATGACTTTTTCCTGACGAATATATCCAGGGGTTTCCCACATGGCACTGAAAAAGGTTTTCTTTAGTTCTTTTTGGAAAGATACCAAAACATTATCGAGCACTGATAAGTTGCCAAATAAACGAATATTTTGGAAAGTTCTGGCTATACCGAGAGAAGTGATAGTATGGGGAGGAAGTTCGTTGAGCTCTTGATTTATAAAAACGACTTTCCCTTTAGTAGGAACATATTGGCCAGTTATCATATTAAATATTGTTGTTTTTCCAGCTCCATTGGGACCAATTAATCCGGCTAAATCTCCGTCTTGAAGTTGAAAATTAAAATCATTAACAGCAATTAATCCACCAAAAATCATCGTTAAACCATTTAAAGAGAGAATTGTATCTATCTTATTGTTCATCTTGTGGTTCCTTTTTCTTAAATAATCTAAAAACCAGATCCCACGATAATTCTTTGGTTCCAAATAGCCCCCGTCGATAAAATATCATCAAAACAACCAACAATGCAGAAAAAACCACCATTCGCATTCCAGGGATGCCAGGAATGGTAAAAGAACCTATGGTATGAGGAGCTTCAACTTCTCGAAGTATTTCTTGAAGAAAGGCAAAAATAAAAGCAGTAACCACTGAACCAGTAATACTCCCCAAACCCCCTAATACAATAATAATTAGCAAATTAAAGGTCATTGCAAAAGTGAACAATGTCGGTGAAACAGTGCTTATTAAAGTAACAAAAAGACCCCCAGCCACACCAGCAAAAAAACCGCTTATGGCAAAGGCTAATAGCTTCATTCGAAAAGGATTGATGCCCATGGTCTGGGCAGCTATTTCATCCTCCCGAATTGCTTTTAAAGCTCTCCCAAAACTGGAATTCACCAGATTCCGAATCAGAAAAACTGTGAGAAATGCCAATCCACCCGTCCACCATAAATTGGTATATTGCGGAAGACCTTTAATGCCCAAAGCGCCGTTGGTTAAGGGGATAAAATTATTCGCTAAAACAAAAATGATCTCACTGAAGCCAAAGGAAGCAATTGCCAAATAATCTCCCCTTAATCGGAGGGTGGGAAAACCGATGAGAAAAGCTCCACCAGCTGCAACCAAACCACCAAGGACTAAAGAAAGAATGAAGAGATAGGATGGAAAAGTTATCACACTAAAAGGCCAAATTAAAGGGGTTAAAAAATAAACCTGTATTTTTTGATAAACCGGTAACATTAACAGGGCAACGGTATACCCACCTAAAGCCATAAATCCGTTCGGACCCAAGGAAAATTGGCCAGCTATTCCGTTGATTAAATTATAAGCAACAGCAGCAATAACATAGATAAAAGCAGTATTTAATATTCTTATCATATAGGCATTCAGGTATTTTTGGGCTAACCATAAGCCAAACAATAAGATGACAAAGAGTATTGCTGTTAGTATATAATCTCTTTTCCCCATTTTTTTCCCAAATCACACCTTTTCTTTTAGAGTTTCGCCCATGATTCCGTTTGGCTTAATGATTAAAAATAGAATTAACAAGCCGAAAACAAAGGCATCTTTATACCCAGTCAAGCTCGGGAAAAAAGCTGCTATGAGTATTTCGGCAAGACCGATAATAAATCCTCCGATCATAGCGCCTACCACATTTCCAATTCCACCAACCACCGCAGCGGTAAATGCTTTCCACCCTGGGAAAATACCCATCAACGGATTGATCTGGGGAAATTTGGCAGCCCACATGACTCCTCCAGCAGCAGCTAATGCCGATCCGAGAGCGAAGGTATAAAGAATGATCTGGTCAACATTCACACCCATAAGTCGGGTGGTTTCCATATCTTTAGCTACAGCCCGCATGGCCATTCCTACTTTGGTTTTATATACAATATAAAGTAAGACCATTAAAATACCGATACTAATGATTGGTACCCAAAAACTCACCCCTTGAATTTTTGCACCGGCAATAACATAGACATTTTTCATAAGGTCAGGGCGAGGAAACCCTTTCGGTCTGGCTCCTAAAACCACTAATCCTAAATTTTCCAAAAAATAAGATACTCCTACGGCAGTAATTAAGGCTGAAATACGAGGTGCTGACCGAAGGGGACGATAAGCTACTCGCTCAATCGTCATTCCAACAATAGCGCACAATACCACACTAATTATAACTGAAAGCCACCAGGGAAGCATAAATATGGCAATCATATAAAAAGCAAAGTAAGTTCCGAGCATAAAAACATCGCTATGAGCAAAATTAATTAAACTGAGGATGCCGTAAACCAGCGTATAACCGATTGCCAATAAGGCGTAGAGACTGCCAAGGGAAAATCCATTCATTAGTTGCTGAAAAAATTGGGTAAAACTCATTTTTAGATCCTCATCATTCAATAAAATGAATCAAAGTATACCGATATATTCTACTCAAAAGACAAAAAGAAAAAAAGGGTTTTAAAAAATAAAAAGGGACAGGAAAGACCTGTCCCTTTTTATTCCCATTTTTATTTGACTTCGATGGTTCCAAGAAGCTTCGCTTTACCACCTTCAACCTGCTTCACTACAACCGGTTTTAAAGCATCGCCTTTTTCAATGGTTATTTTTCCAGTAGTTACTTCTAAGTCTTTGGTGTCTTCGATTGCTGCGGCTACTTTTTCTGGTTCAAATGAGTTAGCTCGTTTGATGGCATCAAGAATGATTATATAACAATCAGCTGCTAAAGCTCCAAAAACACCGGGTTCTTTATTAAATTTTGCCCGATAGGCATCGAAGTATTTTTGGCCGATCTCGGTTAAAGCTTTTTCGGTATCACCGTGAGCGGTGAAATAAAACCCTTCAACAGCATCACCACCAATATCAACTAATTCCGGAGCATCGGAACCATCGCCACCCAACATTTTCCCTTCATATCCTAAATCACGAGCTTGACGGCAAATCAGTGCAATTTCGGTGTAATAGTTTGGAAGATAAATCACATCCGGATTCAAATTCATAATAGTAGTCAACTGGGCTGAAAAATCCTGGTCTCCAGATTTACAATGTTGAACGGTCAAAACTTCTCCTCCTAATTTTTCATAGGCATCTTTGAAGAAGTTCCCGAGAGCAACACAGTAGTCCTGGGCAATATCGGATAGAATTGCCACAGATTTTGCACCTAAATCCACATAAGCATACTGAGCGGCAGCTAACCCTTGATAAGAATCGATAAAAGTTGCCCGGAAAGAATATTTCTTATCCTGAGTGACCAAAGGATTGGTAGAGGTCGCTGAAATCTGGGGCACCTTTTTTTCTTCACAAATTGGACCGGCCGATAACATACTTCCACTTATTGCTGGGCCGATAATCGCAACAACTTTTTCCTTGTCGATTAAGCGGGTAGCTGCATTAGCCGCTTCTACCTTATCACTTTTATTATCAACCAAGACATATTCGATTTGTTTTCCTAATACTTCGGTTCCAACAATATCCCTTATAAGTTCAATGCCCTCATTGATCATTTGACCATAAGCGGCGACTGAACCGGTCATTTCCAAGTTTGCTCCAATTTTAACCGCATCTTGACCAAAAACCGGAACCGATACTAATAAAAGAATTGCTAAAAATATTCCCAACCATGTTAATCTCTTCAAAGCAATTTCCCCCTTCTTTAATTTTGTATAAAATTATCACCTGAATGAGATTCTTGTCAAGGAAAATATGCACAATAAGCCAAAATCATATAATTTTTTTTAAATACTATCAATTTCACTCCTGAAATGGAAAAAACTATCTATCTAATAACTCACACGGTATTCTTGAATCGCTTCAAACAATGCTTTTAAATTTTCGACTGGTACTTTCGCTTGGATATTATGCACGGCATTCCAAACAAAACCACTATTTTTTCCGAATACTTCGATAAGATATTTCACCTCTTCCCTTACTTCATCTGGTGACCCAAAAGGTAAAGTCTTCTGGGTATTCACTCCTCCACCCCAAAAGGTAAACCATTTCCCAAATTGGTCTTTTAATTGAACCGGATCCATACATGCCGCTGAAATTTGAACCGGATTAAGAATATCAAATCCAGCTTCATGAAGATCTGGAAGAAGAGGATAAATTGAACCACAAGTATGAATAAAGGTTTTCCAGGTTGTATGTTGGTGAACCCAATCATTAACCCTTTGATGAAAAGGTTTAAACAGTTCCCGGTATAAATCTTGAGAAATAAATAGACCATTTTGCGATCCAAAATCAGCTGCTGATATAACAATGACTTGAATTTTATTACCAACTGCCTGAAAAACTAATTTTAAGTTTTCTAAGGCAATTTCGGTCATTCTGGCAAAGACATCTTTGATAAACTCTTTTCTGGTTAATAGAGAAATGTACCATTCTTCAAAGTCCCGTATCCCTTTGGGATCGGGAAGACCACATCCAGGTATATGAGCAATATCACTCAAATTGCTCCCTGCCACTCCTCGAAAGATTATCCCATATTGAGTATCTCGAAAAAGGCGTTCAGCTTCTGATTCATAAAAACGCAGGTTTTCTTCCTGAAGAATCGTATATTCTTCCGTTTGATTTTCTACGGTGAGCTCCGATTCTATAACTTCTTTTTTTCGAATCAAAGGATCATGGTAAAAACCTCCGTTGGGCATACAAGCTGAAGGTCGATAGCTTTTATCACCTTTTGGGTATTGAAGAATGTTGCCATTCATATCGGGGACGGTATTAAATTTTTCCGGAACTAAAACTGGTGTTCCATCAAAAAGTTTCCAGGGTTTCCAATTAACATTTTCAAAACCAAAAGAGTTTCCTAAAGTTGGTAAGTCAATGGTATCAATATCGAGTCGTCTTCTAAGTGCTTCATCAACTTCCCCCAGCATGAGGAAAGGATTGATCACCTTGACTGGTTCTCGCGGAGATATCAAACCTAAAGATACCTTCAAAGAATGAAGACAACTGACATGAATTCCAGTAATGCTCGTACTGCCAAGATCGAAAGGTATCCGATCCACTGGCTGATGATTCATTGCTGCTATTAAACGTTCTCGAGAAGTCATGTAATTATCACCTCGATAGATTATATCATTCAAAATGTTGAAATAGAATTTAATTGAAAACCATTCCATCTTATCTATAAAAGACTTTATTCAATAAATGTAATAAAATATTGTAAAAATCGGCATGGATTGAGGAAAAAGGCATGAGATTATTTGCAAAACTTTCTATTTCTTTTTTTCTGGTTTTGATTTTCTCCTTTCCCGGTAAGGGAATCAACCCGCTGTATACTCGTGAAATTCCCCCTGAAACACCCTTTGCGGTGCCACCATCAATTTCTGTTTTTCAAGATCCAGAGACAGGAAACATAGTATCCCAACAGTTGGGAGAAATAAAAATACTTATCAATAAAAATCCCACGCCCAGTCCAGAAGTTATAGAACAACAGATTCTTCCACCGGCTATTTCACCAACTCTGAAGCCAGTCGAAAGGAATGCTGAAATAGAAACACCAATTCCATCACCAGAAAAAGAAATGGTCCCTCTTAAAAAGAACACTAACGAAGAATGGAAATATTTGGGAAGTGGACTTACTGGAAGTTTTCAAAGCGAATTTTCCATTCAAGAAAAGAATATTCGCACCTTACAAATAGCTGATTTGCAATTTATTTTATTTCGTTCCAAATATTTACTGAATCAAAACGATTCTAACCGTATGAAAAGGATTATTGAAACAGTCATCCGATTTATCCATGATCAGGGTGATACCATTCCGAATCAAATTCCTCTTAACGTAAATGGAACTTTATGGACTGTTACTATCAATGAGGATGAGTTAATCTGGGGAGTTGATAATATTCAAGAAGAAATACTTGCCGATCCATCGGGTTCTCGGTATTATGTAATTAAAAGGTATTATTATGACTTCCAACAAAGAATTATTGCGGTTGCCCAAATCAGTGATATCCCTCATCAGAAAGATGAAATCGAAACTAAACCCTGGACAGCAATTGTTCTAAATTCACCATTTCAGACTTTGGTTGAATATGCCCAAAATTCTATTCAATAATTTTTCTATTCGTTATATAATTTCAGAGATATTAGCGGGTTAGTCGATAAAAAATATCAAATGACGAGAAAAATTAACCTCTCTTCATAATCAAATTTCTTAGAGTGAGGGAAATAATTTTCAAATAACTAAACTTTTCCTCTTTATTCTCAACCCGAGGAGATTCGGCTGAGAATAAAATATTAGCTCAAGATCATTCTTTTTTACTCGTTGTCTTGATAAAATTAAAAAAACAGGACCTAGTCAATATGCCCATTAATTAAAAAATATTTATAAAGGTCTTGACTATTAAGAGATAATGGGGGATTTTAAGATTATATAACTTTAACTTCTTGGGAGATAACCATAAGGGAGATTCGGACTTAAATGGAAATCAAGAGTGATTCCCTCTATTTTCATGAATTACCTATAGGTTTTTTTGCTATTCATCCTGATGGAAAATTAATAGAAACCAACCGGTACTTCAATCAAATGTTCCAACTAAAAACCAAAGATACCAATTTTTTCCAATTATTTGTTTCTCCGGAAGCGAGTCTTGCCTGGCAATCATTATTAGAAAGCAATGAAACCCTCACTGGATTTGAAGCTCAATTTTATACTCAACAACGAAAATCAAAGTGGGTTGAGATAAATACTCGGAAGGTTAAGAATACTTTCAATCAAATATTTTTCTATGTTGGGACTATTCAAGATATTACCAAAAGAAAAGATTCAGAATTGAAAAAAGAAAGCCAGTCGAGTGAACTCCTTACCATCCTTAATCAGATTCCACATCCTCTCTATATCTCCGATCCTGATGGCTATTCCCTCTTATTTGTAAATCAAGCTCTGCAAAAAAAATTGGGAGAAGTTATTGGGCAAAAATGTCATCGTGTTCTTCATGGCTTTCAGTCTCCTTGTATATTCTGTACCAATCACACCGTATTTGAGGATCAGAATTCCGAAACTTTAATATGGGATTTTTTTAATCAAAACGAAAAAAAATGGTATCGATGTATTGATAAAGCCATTCCTTGGCCTGATGGCCGAAAAGTGAAATATCAAATGGCTATTGATATCACCAAAGAAAAACGGACCGAATTTCAATTCAATAAGTTATTGGAAAACCTCCAAAATACCTTAGAGGGAACAGTTAGAGCTATTTCAGACATGGTCGAGATTAGGGACCCCTATATAGCCGGCCATCAAAAGCGAGTTGCTCAGCTCTCCTGCGCTATTGCAGAAGAAATGGGTTACTCTCAAGAGAGAATCAATGGTTTACGCATTGCTGGATTGCTGCATGACATTGGAAAAATATATCTTCCACAAGAAATTCTCTGGAAACCTCATCAGCTCACTGATATTGAATTCAACATGATAAAAAATCACCCTGAGGTTGGATACCAAATATTGAACCATATCCATTTCCCCTGGCCGGTTAATAAAATCATATTGCAACATCACGAAAAAATTGATGGATCGGGATATCCAAAAGGATTAACCGGGAAAGATATTTTACTTGAAGCAAAAATTTTAGCCGTTGCCGATACTATCGAAGCCATGGTATCCAATCGTCCCTATCGAGAGCCCTTTCATATCGAAGAGGCTCTTGGTGAAATCCAACTTCATAAAAATATCCATTATGATTCGGAGATTGTTGATACCTGCCTTTTCATTTTTACCAAAAAAGAATTTCAGTTCGAATCTTGATTCAATATTGAGTCGTGAAGCGGTCGAACTCGCTCTGAAACTCCCAGAATCATTGAATTTTGACTCTGATAAACGAGAGGAAACTTCTGTATAAGCTGGAAGATTTTTTCCCCATATTTAGACCTTTCCTGAGAACTCAACAAAATATAATCAATCTGATATTTTTTAACCAGGTGATCAAAATTTTCTGAAATTAAAAAAAGTTCCCTTATGTCAGCTGCTCTTTTTTGATAGTCAATTCCATGCGACCATAACCAACCCTCATATCCCATAACAATATTCCTTCCGGCTAATACAGAAATAGGATTATTATGAAAATCCGAAGTAAGAAATATTGCATCCGCTGGTGTATGCTGCTGGACAAATTCAGCTACTTTTAAATCATCAATAGAAAAAAGCCGAATCGAAGAAACTGCTTCCCGTATCAAGCTAAAAGTACCTGATAGAATACAGATACCAACAACTATTCCGACAAAAAGAGCTCTCCATGATTTTTTTGATATTTTTTGGATGATCTGTTCGAGATAGCTGGCAACAAAAATTACACTAAACATATACCATACAAATAATATTTTAATATTATCCCAATCCCAGGGTTGAAAAATGACCAACTCAGCTAAAATAAAAAGAACAATAGCCGGAAGATAAAAAGCTTTTAACCGATTTTTTGGGGAAAAAAGTGCCAGCAAAAGAAGAATGAAAAATAAACCGGTATTTTTTATCCAAAACCATGGCCAAAAGTCAGTTTTACTCGTCCATCCCGGCATCAACCGAAGGTATCCTCCAGAAACCGACTGGGGAAAAGTCCAATAAATCAATTGAGGAAAGGATAATAAAAATGCCGGGAGAACCAAAACCATCCAATCTAAAACATATTTTCTTTTCTCATCGGATTTTACCAGGAAAAAAATAAACCAGATCAATGCGACAACTATAAAGGCTAAAAATGAATGGGTGTGTATCATAGGCAACAAACCTGCTATCAATCCACTCATAAAATAATATTTTCTTTGAGAAGTATTTATGGCTCGATAAAGGCTCCATAAAGCCAACAATAAAAAAGCCCAACCTCCCAAGGTGGTTCTTTGTGGTATCAGCAAGTCGCAGATAACATTTGACCAGATAATATTCTGATCAAAAAGGTGGGTAGGAGAATTGGCAATTTCTGAGAAGATGGGTGATAAATTTTTCGGAAAATAATAAAAAAATCCTAGACCTCCATTTATAAAAAAAAGCAGAGTCGCAATAACCGTGCTACTCCATTTTTTTAATACTTCCTGGGCAAAAACCACAAAGCTGGTCAGGAGAAGGACAGCCATGGATATACTGGAGAGCAATAAAGAATGACGGAGCGACATCCCAAGCAGATACAGACTGGAAGTGAATGAATCAACTAAAAAAGGATACCCCATTCGTATGCCGGGGAAGATCGAATATTGAGGTGGAAATAACTGTTGTTCTTTAAAGCTGGTGATGATGCCAAGATGAAAAGCTAAATCACCATAGGCATTCCCTCCACAATAAAGACCATCTTGACCGGGAAGCAAATAATGGGTATAAAAAAGATAAATGAAATAAATAGAAAAAGGGAGTACCAACCAAAATATTCTCGTATCATAATCAATAGACACAACTGGTTGATCCTTTGGTTTGTGATAAAGAAAAAACCACAATAAAGAAAATCCTCCCATTATAATTAAAGCCACCAAGTGGGTGAAAAATGTAAAACCAGTAAAAAAAGCGATGGGTATGACTAGCCACATCATACCCAATAGACCAATCAAACCACCAATCCAGATCCTTAGAACTCTTGGTAGCTCATAAAATGTTTTATAAGCAATAAAAATCCCCAGTAAAAAAAAGAATATAAAATAAAAATATCCCATCATTGGTAATCCCTTCTGTTGCTTCTAATCTATCCTGAAAACTCATGGGCATGATAAATCAAGCCCATACAAAATATTTAAAAAAAATGTAGGGGCACAATGTATTGTACCCATTCTTTAATTAATGTAGCGACATGTCATGGCATGTCGAATCTTTGTAATCATCCTCATCTGGTGCTGCTAGGCAGCATGAGGGTCTATCCAAAAAAAACCAATAATGACTTATGGCCGGTGTTCTACATAACTTCCCGGCACAATTTGATCGTTTTTGCACTCAAATTCTGCCCACAGCTTTCCAGTTTCATACCATTTTTTCCAAGGACCTTCTCTCAAATCATTTTGATAAAGACCTTCTGACTCTTTGTTGCCATTTCGGTAGTTTTTAATCCATACACCATTTTTTTGATCATCCTGATAGGTCCCTTTTTGACCGATTACTCCATTGTCATACCAAGAAACCCATACACCGACTTTTTTCCCATTCTGATACTCTCCTTCACTTTTTTTCTTTCCGTTTTCATACCAGCTGGTTTCCAAGCCATTTTTTACCTGAGTCCTATCGGGACGCACCAAATAGGTGTATTGAACTTTCAATTTGCCGTTGGGATATTTTTCACGATGGGTAAGAGTTTTAACTTGAGATTCGGTGGTATTTATAGTTGGAGTGACTGGCGGGTCCTGGATAATTTCAACTTTCAATTTTTTCATGGCAATCATCTGACCATTATTCCGATTGAAGGCTTTCACCGTTATTTCAAATGGTCCTGGTTGGGTAAAAACATGGGACATTTCTCCTTCTGAACTATCCATTATTTTTGATCCATCGCCAAAATTCCATTGGAATTTGATGTTTTTTATCGAGGCTGGAACATTTTCAAGAGTCGCCTTAAAAAGGTATTCTTCTCCAATCTTCCCGTTAAGCAGTGATGATGGTTCAACAATCATATCCGCCAATTCAACCTGAATTGGCGGGCTAATCGGAATCAGAGTTGGAGTTTCACCCATACTCGAAACGGCGTCGCTCTCACTTCCAATAAGAGAAAACATTCCACTTAAAACTGTTCCAGGAAACATAGTCTGATTTTGATCTAACAATTTTAATTCATCAAGCAATAGTTCTGATTGGGAAAGAGTTTTATCTCGACTAACTACCCGAAATTGCAAGGTCGCAATTGAGCCTTGGTATTTGATTAATTTTTGGTCATTTGTTTGGGTAATATACAGTCGGATTCGGCCAATATCTACAATTTCCGCTTGGGTAAGCCAGTTATCATTAATTTCTCCAGTAGTTATTCTTAAAAAATCAAGAAGATCCGGATCAAAAGTTAAAAGCATTTCTATATAGGCAATTTTTTGTGACCCATTAAAAAAAACGGGTATATTTATAATTTCTTGGGATTTTCCTCCGATAAAAGGGAGAGACACCGTCGTCATCGGTGGTGGAACCAGAGTTGTAAAGGTAAAAATTATATTATCCGGCAACAAATTCCCTTGTTTATCCATTAAAGATTGTTGAGGTAATATAACCTGAAAGGTTGTTTTTGCTTCCAAATTCAATCGAGGTTTTAGTAGTAAAACGGTATCCTGAATTTCAACCTCGTATTGAACTGATTTCTGAAACTGATCGATAAAAGTAATGGTTTGAAAGGTTGGGCCGGATTGAATTGGTTCATCAAACTGTATTTCTATTTGAACATCCAAAGAAACTTCAACCGCCCCAGTACGGGGACGAGTTAATACGACTTGTGGTGGATTGGAATCGACTGGAGGAAGTGATAATTCTGGGAGGGATGATTCGGTTGGTGAAAGGGAGGGGAGTTCATCCTTCTTCTCAGAATTTATTGGAAAAGAGGATGCTTCTGAAAGAGTTGGAATCGGAGTCGGGGTAAGAAGGGGAATATTGGTTGTAATTTGACCAATTCCCGGCAGTTGGGAAAGAGAGGTTTCATTAACATCCTGATCTGGAAAGGAAGGAAGTTCATCAACAGGATTCTCCGTTTTCAATCCATTCTGATTAGCATCCAAAGGAATAATTGGTTCTCTGACCACTTTGATAGACTCGCTCACTGCAACTTCTGAATAGCTATCATCATCGCTGGGATATAAGCGAAAATTAAAAATTCCTTCAACATCAGGAATAATAAAGGATAGCTTCCCCTGACGGGTATTTTTTAAATGTCGATAATCAAGATCATTATCATCAGCAATTTTTTGGTCACCCAAAGGAATATCAGCAGGTATCAAACCTATCCAAGCATTTGTGCTCCAATCGGAAGAAGCAGTATAGCTGACTAAGACTTCTTGACCCGGTCTAACTTCCGTTTCAGAAACGGTAATGGTAAATTGTTGAGGCAATTCATTTAATGGAAAAACTGGACTTCCACCAACGAAAACTCCGATGGTAAGAATAATTCCGGTGATCCACCAACTGATCGAACCATTTTTTTTCATATTCATTTCCTTCCTTTTTATTCGATTCATTCCTGATCCTACCCCAAGAAACCCTTAGCACAAAACTTGAATAGAAGCAAAGTTATAGCTACTATGATACCAATCAATTCACTCATGAAAAAGTATATAATAGAATTATTTATGATTGATAAGGAGGTGTTCTAATTTGGCCAATTATATTGAACCGGTTGAAGAACTTTCCAATGCTGATCGAGACATTCATCGAGCTCTAAATAGTTTAAAAGAAGAAATTGAAGCTATTGATTGGTATTATCAAAGAGCTGCCGCAACTGCTGAATCAGAAATAAAAACCATTCTCATTCATAATATGGAAGAAGAAATTGAGCATGCCAGCATGATTTTAGAATGGTTACGGCGAAATATGGAAGGATGGAATGAGAATTTAAAAACCTATTTGTTTGCCACTGAACCAATCGGAAAAATTGAAACATCGGAAAAATCTGCCGAACCTGAAATAAAGGGTGATTTGGGGATTGGTAACCTGAAGTAGTTCTTCTGAATAAAGGACCGGAAATAATTTCTTCACTTATCAAGGAGGATACCATGGACATTTTAAAAAGAAATTTAGCGCCCATAACCGATCAAGCCTGGCAGGAAATTGATCGTCAAGCAAAAAAAGTCTTTCTCAATCAACTTACTGCTCGCCATTTTATTGATGTTATTGGTCCAAAAGGGTGGGATTATGCTGGGATTGGATTGGGAAGGCTCAGCGTCCCTGAAAACCAAAGAGAAGGAGACGTCAGATTTGGAATACATATGGTTCAGCCTTTAGTTGAAATTCGAACCTCATTTCAACTCGACCTGTGGGAATTAGATAATATTAATCGAGGAGCAGTTGATGTTGACTTCACTCCTTTAATTGACGCTGCCAAACAAACTGCTCTTTTTGAAGAAAAAGCTATTTATCATGGTTTTGAACCAGGAGATATCGATGGTATTTTACCAGTCTTAGAATATGAACCCCTTCCCTTTTCTCATGATCCAGGAGAATTTCTTGGAACCGCCATCGAAGCTACCACTATATTAAACGATGCCTCAGTAGAAGGTCCTTATGCACTTCTCATCAATCCACTTCTCTGGGCGGATTTAGCCGGAATTAAAAGCGGCTATCCCCTCAATAAATCAATTGAGAATATCGTAAAAGCTACAATTATCCCGGTTCCCATATTAGAAGATGCTCTTTTGGTTTCCTCCCGAGGAAGAGACTTTGAACTCATTCTTGGACACGATTTATCAATTGGATACGAAAACCATGACGATAAGTATGTTAATTTATTTTTTACCGAATCTTTTACTTTCCGAGTGCTTGATCCATCGGTCTTTGTTCGTTTAATTTTAGGTGATTAATTTACTCCTTCAGGATCATGTTATTTTTTTTAGATAAATAAAAAACGCATTCGGAGAACCGATTGGTCGGGTCTGATAATCATCATCAAGAAAATCAAAAAAGGCGTAAAATTTACGCCTTTTTTGATTTTCAATTGTGTTTGTCGTTTTGATCGATAAAATGAGGTAAATATCTTGAACTGTTAGTTAACTAATATCTTCGAATAAAATATTTATTATTGGATACTTTTTGCTGTCTTTATAATCAAAATGCCACCATTCATCTTCATACACTTCAAATCCTTCTGCCTCTAAAGCTTGCCGCAATATT